>CALGLM010000498.1 GCA_937930275.1 uncultured Ignavibacteria bacterium | reverse complement strand
CCATTTCAAACCCGTTTGATAACACAAGATCGGTTAGTATTGCAACAAATGCAATTCAAGAACTATCTGTTGTTAGCGGTACTTTCAATGCCGAATACGGCAACGCATTAAGCGGTATAGTAAATACCGTTACAAAAGAAGGAAGCAGCAAATATAAAGGTTTTGCTTCATTTTATACCGGTGATTATATCAGTTCGCACGATGATATTTTTTATAATATCAATGATATAAATCCCTTAAATAATTATGTCGGCGAATTTACGTTTAGCGGACCTATACCTTTGCTTGAAAACTACTTAACGTTTTTTATCTCGGGTAGATATAATGATGACGGTGGTTATTTATACGGAAAAAGAGAACAATTGCCGACTGATTCTGTTTGGAAAAATCCGATGAACCCAAACGATATTCGTGTGTCATCAAGCGGTGACGGAAAAGATGTAGCAATGGATGCCGGTAAATCGTTTAGCGGTACCGGAAAAATCACTTTCCGCCCTTTAACTACGCTTAAAATAAATTATGATTTTTTATTTTCTAAAAGCAAACAACAATACTATAACCATGATTTAAAATATAATCCTGATGCTAACTTAAATAACTATGAATGGGGTATGCTAAATAGTATTGAAATTAGGCATGCTTTAAGTAATTCAACTTTTTATACAGTTCAGGGTTCATACAATATAAATGATTACAAACAATATTTATATCCGTTATTAGACGCAAGCGGTAACGAGGTGGACTTTTATGCCGGAATGAGTTTGGATGGCTTACATGCAGATCCTCGTTATCAACCGGATTATAAATCAAACGTTGCAGCTAATTATACTTTTATGGCAGGCGGCACGTTAAACTCGCATTATTATCAAAGATCTCAAACTTATGGTGCAAAATTTGATATCACAAGTCAAATTAATAATAATCACGAAGTAAAATTTGGAGCTCAATATAAATACCATGTGCTTGATTACGAAAATTTTTCGATATTAAGAGACAGCGTTAGATATATTAAACCGACTATTGCTCCGTTAAACACTGCTTATCATGATAGTTACCAGAAAAAGCCTGTTGAATTTAGTGCTTATATACAAGATAAAATGGAATTTGATAAATTGATTGTAAATGTAGGTTTACGTTATGATTATTTTGATGCTAATTCAAAATATTCGACTGATATTTATAATCCTTCACCTAATAACCCAAATTTACCGAGCACCGTAGATCCGACCAAATTGTTAGCAGATTCACCTTCAAAGCATCAGTTTAGTCCGCGTATCGGTTTATCTTTCCCGATTACTGAAACAGGTATAATACATTTTTCATACGGTCACTTTTTCCAGATGCCGACTTTTAGAAATTTATATGTTAATCCTGACTTTAAATATAGTTTTTCTGTCGGAACTCCTACTTTCGGAAACGCAAATTTAAATCCTGAAAAGACCATAACTTACGAAATAGGTTTGCAGCAACAATTAGCCGAAGATATTGCTTTTAATATTACAGGGTATTATAAAGACGTACGTGACTTACTGGCTATTCAACAGATAAGAATTAGCGGTGACGAAACTTATTATATGTATGTAAATAAAGATTATGCAAATAATAAGGGTATTACGGTTTCATTGGTAAAAAGACGTACTGCTACAAGTATGTTGGGATTTAGTTTAGACTATACGTTTTCAGTTTCGGAAGGAAACGAAACAAATACCGATGCATTTTTTATGGATTTATCATCGGGAAGACAATCCGAAAAAATTCCCGTATTATTAGGTTG
>CALGLM010000497.1 GCA_937930275.1 uncultured Ignavibacteria bacterium | reverse complement strand
TTATCGGAAATATTTGTGATAAGCAACTTTTTTAAATATTTTTATTCAAATTTTTTGATAAAACTATTGCATTTTTCTATTTAAAAATTTTAATTTTTACAAAATTGCTTTCCTCATTTTTTAACGAATAAATATTCATAAAATTGCTTAATTATTTGGAAAAACGATTTTAAAAGTTGTACCGGACCCTTTCTTACTTTTCACTTTAATTTCCGCTTTATTTAAGTCGCAATACCTTTTTGCTATTGCAAGCCCAAGCCCGTTCCCTTCAAATCTTCTACAATATCCCTGCTCTTCTTGGCTAAAAGGAACAAATAAATTAGACATATACTCTTCGGAAATACCTATTCCGGTATCTCTAACTTCAAAAACAACTTTATTTTGTTGATTTTTATATACTACAATTTGAACTTCCCCTTCTTCCGTAAATTTTACGGCATTTTCGGTTAAAACACTTAAAATTTGCTGCGTGCTATATTCATCGGCAAATAGCTCGTTTTCGGTTAGTCTGTTTTCAACTTCAAATTTCAACTTTTTCTTTTTTGCTTCGTTAATATTTTCATGATATACATAATCCAATACTCTTTTTTGTATATCAAATTTTTTAGGAGAAACTTTAAACGACCCTGTTTGCAACTCGCTCATGTTAAGTAATAAATCAATAGTCCTAATTATTCTTTTACCGCTAAGTTCCATAAAATCGAACACCGTTCTATAGTCGGCATCTATTTTATCTTGCAGCTCATCTCGCAACAACCCCGAAAAACTTAAGATTGCATTAATAGGAGTTCTAATTTCGTGTGACATTTGAGCTAAAAACTCTGATTTTAATTTATCCGCTCTTATTGCTTCTTCTTTTGCTTCAATTAACTGTTTTTCAAAATTTTTCTTTTCGGTAGTGTCTTCTAAAACTCCTACAAAACCCGCAACAAAGTTGTTTTGGTCGGTAATAGGGGCTATTGCCAACAACCCCCAATAAAACTCACCGTTCTTTTTACGGTCGTAAACCTCGCCGTTCCACATTTCGCCCGGTTTTATATTAATCCATATTTTTCTATATTCTTCGTTATCTTCGGTAAGTTTAGGAAGATTACCTATTAAATCTTCTTCA
>CALGLM010000496.1 GCA_937930275.1 uncultured Ignavibacteria bacterium | reverse complement strand
TAATTAATTATATTTTTTAAGCCGGATCTTTTTTGATCCGGCTTTTTTTTTACACTTATTAAATAAAATGAAAAAAAACCACGAACTAATAAATATGATTGTCGCAGGCGGAATTAATCCCAAAATTATTGCGGAATCATTAGGTACTTCCGTCACTTCGCTTAATTATTTGCTCTCCAAGCCGGAGTTAATAACTGATTCATTAAAAGAGAAGATCCTTAAGATAATTGAAGATTATCAATCCGAATTGCGACTATTTAAGGAAGAAACTGATAATGAATCCGATATTTTTGAAGACACTGAATTTCAAAAAATATTAGGCGAGCGTATCAAAATTTTTGCAAAACAACGATATAATACTTTAAAAGAATTGGCGGTTGCCTTAAATATATCCCCTCAACAATTAAATCAATATACAACAGGAAAAAGAGAACCCGGATGTAAAATATTAAGCAAATTGTTGGATTTAGGCTGCGATATTAATTGGCTGCTTTCGGGTAGCAAAATTAGCGAGTCTTACAAAATAATCACATTAGAAAATCAAATAAAAGAACTTAAAGAATCTTTAACCGAAATAATAAAAGTTGCAGGTAAAGGACTTTAATAATTTTGAATTGTTAATTCTGAATTCTTAATTTTTATAAGATATAGCTTATAAAGTCGTATCCTGTTAATTTCAACCATTAAAACAATTAATACTCTAAAAGCAGCAACCTTTTGTTTCCCTTGCTTTAGATTTTTAACTTAGCAACAAAACCGCTTTCAAAACTACTATATACCAGATTAAATTATTCTTATTGTTGTTAATAATTTAACAAAGCAAGAGGGGGTAAAACACCCCCACCTTATTTCGTTTTTAAGTGTTTTTGGAAAAGAACAGTAATTTTAATATCAAATGCTTGTTTTGTAGAATATGCTACTTTTTTACAACAAGCTTTTTTTTTGAATATTACTTAATTAATATAAGTTTTTTTGTACTAATAAAACTACCTGATTCTAACCTGTAAAAATACACTCCGCCGGCAAGTTTACTACCGTCAAATGTTACGGAATATTTTCCTTTTATATTTTGTTCGTTAACCAAGGTCACTATTTCCTTTCCCAATATATCATAAATCTTTAATGCTACATGCCCATCAATAGGTACCTGATAGGTTATGTTAGTTGTTGGGTTAAAAGGATTTGGAAAGTTTTGATTTAATTCATAATCTTCAATTAAACCTTCGTTTTCATCATCAACTCCTACTGAAATCAATTCAAAATCAATGTAGTTTAAATTAAAACCTCCGTTAAAAAACATTAAATTTAAATTTTGAACACCTTGTGGTAATGCAATATCATTAACAATAACGTTAGACCAACTTGTCCATCCCCCCGTAGCGGGAATGTCAATTAAATTACCCAAATTTTGACCGTTTAGACGCATCAAAATTTTTCCTCCGTTTGCATTTGCGGCAACTCTAAACGTAAGTTTATAAATTCCGCTTTGAGTAACATTTATTGTATAAGTTAAAAATTCACCCGTATTAATCCAACCTACATTATAACCGTTTGTATTAACATCGGTACATTTCTCAATATCTACTCCGTCATTTCTATATTGGTATCCGCTATTCCAAACTCCGTTATTACCGACATTTTGAAAATCATTATCTTTATAAGCATAATTATTTTGACCGTAATCATAATTTACGGCATAAATTCTACTTGGAATATAATTTGCCCCAAATGGGACTACATCGGTTGTTGTAGTTTGCCTAAACATTGCGTCAATTACACCATTATTCAATTTGCAATTTTCAATTTTCAAGCTTTCGGCAAATTTATTTAAGGCATTAACCGAATAATCAACACTTGGTTTTGAAGCAGTTCCGCTCCAATAGCGTAATAAATAATCATATTCGGCTGGTTTATTAACATACATCAAACTATTGTTTCCCTCAACCTTTTTTAATGTCCACCAAGCCCATCCTATATTATTCGACTCCAGAAGTTTTATA
>CALGLM010000495.1 GCA_937930275.1 uncultured Ignavibacteria bacterium | reverse complement strand
TTAAATAATCACTCGTTTCGGCATATAATACACCAAGCTTGTTATAAGATGTATCAAGCAATTTGCCTTTTTTTATATTAGTCAGTAGTTCTTCAATTACTTTTAACGATTGCGAGTTATTCATCTATAATATCTTAATAAAAAGCAAATAAGTAAATTAGTAAAAGTTGTTTTGGGGAATAATTATAAGTTATCCATTCTATTTTTTGCGGCAATATATTGCTCCACCAATCGGTTTATTAATTTCTTTACCGGAATAATTTCGTTAATATTTCCTACGCCTTGCCCGGCTTCCGGCAAACCGTTATTAAAATCATCACAAAAAATTGAGACGAATTCTTTTTTTGTGCCCAATAACTCTTTTAATTCCTCAATAGTAGCCCCGTTATCTTCGGCTTTTTTTACAACTTCCGAAAATGCATTTTTTAAAGTCCTTATCAACCCGATTTTTCTGAATATCAGTGCTGTTCCTGTTTCTCCGGCTTCAACAATTTTCTGTTTGTATATTTCATTAGCCGAAGACTCGGTTGTTGCGGCAAAACGAGTACCTATTTGAACACCTTCTGCACCCAAACTAAGCGCACTATAAATACCGTAACCGTCAGTAATTCCCCCCGCGGCAATAAAAGGAATTTTTAAATTATTTCTAAGCAACGGAATCAAGGAAAACGTTGTTAATTCATCACTTCCGTTATGTCCGCCTGCTTCTACTCCTTCACACACAACAGCATCGCAACCCACGCTTTCTGCTTTAATTGCTTGTTTTAAATTTGAAACAACATGAACAACAATTGCATTATTCTTTTTAAGTTTTTCAATATATTTCCCCGGATGTCCTGCCGAGGTAAAAAATATTTTTATTCCGCATTTTAACGAAGTATCAATCAACTTTTCGGAATCTTCTCTTAAAAGGGGAATATTAACACCAAACGGTTTATCACAAACCATAAAACATTTTTCTATATGTTCCTTTAGCAATTCCTCTTTCATACTTCCGGCACCAATTAAACCCAATCCGCCGTTATTTGATACAGCCGAAACCAACTTATATCCGCTAACCCAAACCATTCCGCCTTGAATAATGGGCAGTTGAATATTTAATAAATCCGTTATCTTAGTTTTTATCTTCATATTTTCTTCAAAAATTTGTTCTTAAGCACAAAAATATAAAATTAAATGTAAAAATGCTTTAATTATATTGATAAAAGTTAGAAGTTTACTTAAATTTACTATTTAATTAATTATTTAAAGGAACAAATGAGAGCTATAATACCGGTTGCCGGTTTCGGAACACGATTAAAACCCCATACTTTTTCAACGCCGAAAGTGTTGTTAAATGTTGGAGGTAAACCTATATTAGGTCACATACTTGATCAACTTATTGATTCAAAGATTTTTAATGCGACCTTTATTGTAGGCTACTTGGGAGATAAAATAAAAGAGTATGTAGAGAGAGATTTCCCTAAAATTAATGCCACATATGTAGAACAAAAAGAGATGTTGGGATTAGGTCACGCTATTTATACTGCAATACCCACTTTTGATGATGATGAACTTTTTATTATTTTAGGTGACACCGTATTTGACGTAAATTTACACGGAGTTTTTAATACTAAAACTACATCGCTTGGAGTAAAGGAAGTTATTGACCCAAGTAGATTTGGTGTTGCTTTAACCGATAACGGAAGAATTACAAAACTTATTGAAAAGCCTAAAACTCTTGTTTCTAAACTTGCGCTTGTAGGTTTATATTATATTGCAAATGCCGGTTTGTTAAAAGATTGTTTAGTTGAGCTTGTTGAAAAAGACATTAGGACAAACAACGAACTTCAATTAACTGACGCATTACAATTAATGATTGATAAAGGAGAAGTAATAAAAACTTTTCCGGTTGAAGGTTGGTACGATTGCGGAAAGCCCGAGACTTTATTAAGTACGAACAAATTTTTATTAGACAAGTATGGATCAAACAAAAAAATGAAAAATTCGTTGATTGTTGATCCCGTTTTTATTGGTGAAAACTGCACAATTGAAAACGCTATTATTGGACCTTATACAACCATTGCGGATAATTCGACAATTATTGAATCGATAATTCGCAATTCAATTATTAGCGAAAACGCAACCGTTAAGCGAGCCATGTTAGATAATACACTAATTGGCAACAATGCGGTAGTAAAAGGAAATTTCAAAAGATTAAATGCGGGCGATTCGTCCGAAATAGAATTTTATTAATTAAATAAAGAGGAAGTATGTCATATTTATTCACATCCGAATCAGTATCGGAAGGACATCCGGATAAAGTTGCCGATCAAATATCGGACGGTATTTTGGATGCAATTTATTCACAAGATCCTGCAGCTCGTGTTGCCTGCGAAACTTTTGTAACTACAGGTTTAGTTGTAGTAGGCGGCGAAATTACGACAAGTGCATATATCGAAGTACAAGATATAGTAAGAAACGTTATAAAAGAAATCGGATACACAAAAGCAGAATACAAATTTGATGCGGATTCATGCGGTATTTTAAATGCAATTCACTCGCAGTCACCGGATATAGCTATGGGTGTTGATAAAGGAGGCGCGGGAGACCAAGGATTAATGTTTGGTTATGCTTGCAATCAAACTCCCGAATTAATGCCTATGCCGATTGTTTATGCTCATAAATTAATTCAAAAAATTACCGAAATAAGAAAAAAACAACCTAAGTTGATGCCTTATTTACGCCCTGATGCAAAATCACAGGTAACAATTGAATATGATGACGATCATAAACCAATTAGAGTTGATGCGGTTGTAATAAGCACACAACACGATCCTAAAGTATCACAAAACAAAATTAGACAAGATGTAATAAACAAAGTTATCAAAAAAGTTATACCTGCTAAATACTTGGATAAAAACACAAAGTATTTTGTAAACCCTACAGGACGTTTTGAAATAGGCGGACCTCACGGTGATAGCGGTTTAACAGGTCGTAAAATTATTGTTGATACATACGGCGGATGGGCACCTCACGGCGGCGGAGCTTTTAGCGGAAAAGACCCCTCAAAAGTAGATAGAAGTGCTGCTTACGCAGCTCGTCATATAGCTAAAAATGTTGTAGCAGCAAAATTGGCAAAAGAGTGCTCAGTTCAGTTAGCTTATGCTATCGGTGTTGCTCAACCGGTTTCTATTTATGTCGATACAAAAGGTACGGGTGTTATTTCCGATAAAGAAATTTCAGAAATGATAATGAAAGAAGTTGACCTTACACCAAAAGGAATTATCGAAAGATTAAAATTACGCAGACCGATATATAGAAAAACTGCTTCTTTAGGTCACTTTGGACGTAATGATAAAGATTTTACTTGGGAAAAATTAGATTTAGTACCAATTTTCAAAAATTATTTACCAAAAAAATAGGATAGTATAATGGATTACAAAAAAGGCAAATACAAAGTAAAGGATATTAAGCTCGCCGAACAAGGTAGAATGAAAATTGAATGGGCTGAAAGTCGCATGCCTGTTATGATGAAACTCCGTGAAATGTACAAAGAAACAAAACCATTGGAAGGTTATAAAATTGCCGGATGTTTACATGTAACAAAAGAAACAGCTGTATTAATTGAAACATTAAAAATTGCCGGTGCTAAAGTTAGCTGGAGCGGCTGCAACCCTCTTTCAACTCAAGATGATATTGCTGCGGCATTAGCATTAAACGATATAGAAATTTACGCTTGGCACGGTCAATCTGTTGAAGATTTCTATTGGTCAATTGATAGAACCTTGGACATGAAACCAAATTTAACATTGGATGACGGTGCGGATTTAATTTTCACAATCCACACAAGATTTCCCGAACTTGCAAAAAACATTATCGGCGGTACCGAAGAAACTACTACTGGTGTTCACAGATTACGCGCAATGGCTGCAGACGGCAAGTTATTATATCCGGTTGTTGCTGTTAACGATGCTGAAACCAAATGGGATTTTGACAACGTTTACGGAACAGGACAGTCATCAATTGACGGTATTTTAAGAGCTACCTCAGTTCTTTTAGCCGGTAAAAACTTTGTTGTAGCCGGTTATGGTCACTGCGGTAAAGGTTGTGCTATGCGTGCTGCCGGTTTAGGCGCTAACGTTATTGTTACCGAAGTTAAACCTACAGCTGCATTAAAAGCTACTTTGGAAGGTCATACCGTTTTGACAATGGATGAAGCAGCAAAAGTAGGCGATATCTTTATTACAGCCACAGGCGTAAAAGATGTTATTACTAAAAAGCATTTCCAAAAAATGAAAGACGGTGCTATTGTTTGTAACACCGGTCACTACGATTGTGAAATAAATATTCCTGATTTAGAATCATTGAAAAAAACAAAACGTACTATTAGACCCAACAATGAAGAGTATGTTTTGGAAAACGGAAACAGAGTATATTTATTAGCTCAAGGAAGATTGGTAAACTTGGCTGCTGCAGAAGGACACCCTTCCGAAGTTATGGATATGTCTTTTGCTAATCAGTTCTTATCACAACTTCGTTTAGCTAAATTAGATAAACAAGGAATTTTATTAAATCCCGAAGTTATTGATATACCCGAAGAACAAGATCAAGAAATTGCAAAATATAAACTTGACACAATGGGTTACAAAATTGATAAGTTATCAAAAGAACAGGTTAAATATTTAACCGACTATAGTGCAGGTACTTAATTAGTTAATAATTTGAGCTTAATCCCCCTTTACGGGGGATTTTTTTTATAAACTTAGGGAAGATACTATGTTAAAAAATTTTACGATACTTTGTGCTTTTATTTTTTTTGCAGTTTCAAATTTCAATGCTCAAACTTGCAAATTAGATTCTGTGTTAAACAAAATTTATGGTAACGATTCAATTGTCGGTTTTTCGGTTACTGCAGTTAAAGGAGACTCATTTGTGTATAATAACAGTTTTGGATTACGAAATGTAAAACAAAATTTGCCTGTTAATAACAACACTCGTTTTAGAATCGCCTCAATTTCCAAAACTATTACAACTTTAACATTAATGACTTTATATGACAAGGGTTTATTTAAATTTGATGACGACATTAGCAAATATTTAGGCTTTACCCTGCGTAATCCAAAATTTCCTAATGATACAATTACTATAAGAAAAATTTTATCACACACAAGTTCATTAAATGACGGAATAAAATACGATACTTTTTTAGATTCAACAATAAAAGGATATGAAGTTCCTAATATTCAATGCTTGCTTACGCCAAACGGAAAATTCTATTCAGAAGACATGTTTCAGTCAAAAAACCCAAAAGATTCTTATTTCCTTTATGCGAATATTAATTTTGGTATAATTGGAACGCTGATTGAAAAACTTACTGATAAAAGGTTTGATATTGTTGCAAAAGAAAACGTTTTAATACCTTTAGGCATAAAAGGAAGTTATAACATACAAGATTTAGAAGACATTAGCGATTTATCCGCGTTATACAGAAAGGTAGGAAACGATTGGATATCTCAAGTTGATGATTACAACGGAGTAAAACCTGCACCTCGAAATTTTTCAGATTATAAATTAGGTACAAACGGTGTATTATTTTCACCTACCGGCGGTTTACGCGTTACTTCAAACGAATTGGCAAAAATACTAATGTTACTTAAAAATAAGGGAAAATTTAACAATAAACAAATTATCTCTGAAAGCACAATTGACGAGATGCTTAAACCTATTTGGGTTTATGACGGTAGTAACGGAAATAATTACGGCGGTTCAATGAATAATTATGCTATGGCAAATTATTCCACTACCGATTTAATCCCAAAACAATTACTAACCGGTCACTCGGGAGATGCTTATGGGTTAATAAGTGACATGTATTTTTCATCCACAGATAACTTCGGAATTGTATTTATTTGCAACGGAGGACAATACAAAACAGGCGTTAGTAATGGTTGGTATAAAATTGAAGAAGATGTTTACAAAGCAGTGTATAACTATATTGTTAATTTAAAAACCGAGTCGGATATTCCGAAATGCCCGAGTAGATAAAGTATAAACAATTAAATAAGAATCCCCGCTTTTAACGGGGATTTTTTATTACTCTTCTACTTTTTCAATCGGTTGACGTAAAATTGTTCTAAGTTTTTCGGGAGCGGTTTTTCTCGGGTCGCCTAAATATATTTCGTGATGCTTGCCTCGCAATTTATATCCCGCTTTTTTTATTGTACTACTAAGTTTTAGCACTGTTGATTGCTCGGTTGAGTATGGTCCTACATGCATTATTTGGGCACAAGCTCCCTCGTCAAAATATTCAAATCTTACAACATCAGCTAAATCACATTCCTTTTTATTTAGAACATCCGTTTTTGCTTTTTCAAATATCTCGGACGTTACAAATTCCGGAAGCATTATTAATAATGTCCATTTCCAATTATCTCGTTTTTCAATGTTAAATTCTTCCGGTTTTTCGCTCCACCATAAACCTTCTAATGGGGATACCGTAAAATCAGATAATTTCGAGTCCCTTTTGCATAAATTTTTTATTGTATATGCAACTGAGTATAGCGATTTAACAGATTCTTGAAATTTTTTTGAATTTGGGTCACCGTCTCCGTCAATCATTAAAAAATTAAATGCTGGAATACCTATAAAGGTCACATCTTTAGCCGATGCAGTGAAAAGTATTTTGTAATCTTTCTTTAAATCAATTTTTTCATTGTTCATAATTTATTCTTTATAGTGGTTTAATCGGCATACAAATATCTACAATATATATTCCGTTTGAGTTTTGCTCGGGGGTTGAATAATATATTTCGTAACAAGGGGAATCTTTTGGTACATAACC
>CALGLM010000494.1 GCA_937930275.1 uncultured Ignavibacteria bacterium | reverse complement strand
ATTATTTAGCGAAAAATAATTATTGCTAAAAACAATTCTATCTTCGTACATAATTGCATCAATCTTGCTATTTAATTGTATAACCGGTTTATCATAAATATTAGAACCATTCTGTGACGAAACAAGCCAATTGTTATTGGACTTAATTAAGATATATATTTTTCCGTTAGCTGTGCCTAAACTGATCCGATTATCTTTAAGTATAGGAGAAGTAGAAATATTTTCGCTTAACGAAATCGTAATTAATGTATCTCTTGAAGCATTAAATATGTTGATTTTATTTTCAAAACAACCTACTATAATTGAATCTTTATAGGCAATTTTTAAATTATCATTAGTGAAATTTGAATACAGTAATATTTGATTATTTCCTAAAAATTTTATTAGATTTCCGTCTTTAATGAAATAATAAGAATCGTTAATCTTAAAGTTATCGGAATAATTTCCGGCTGCTATGTTATCTGTATTTACGGATATATTTTCCGTACCAATTGTAACTTTAAAAGTCATTCTATTTTCAGATTCCGAAAAATCGTAAACAGAAACCAAACTATTGGCTCCGGAATATGATAGAGAATTTGGTTTTGTATCAAAAGCAAAACGGTTTTTATACAGTTTTGATTTATTACCTAAAAACCACATATCAACATCTTCACCTTCGCCGACAATTTCATCACCAAAAACAGTTGTAAATTGTTCACCAATATCTTGTATGCCGTCCGCTTCCTCAACATCAACACCTCTATGAAATTTATCAGTGTTAATTTTGTTTTCTGCAATTTTGGAATTAATAACCGATTCATCAATATGCCAAATAACAATACCGTTACCGGGAACCGCCCAATCAAATTCATCAACATCAAGAATAACTCCTTGAAGCGAATCTACTCCGGCTATACTAAATCCGGTAGTATCTTTTGGAAACGTTTTAGTGATAATCGAACCGTTATCTGCAATTGTTAACGTAATACCGTCTTTTTTTGCATCTCTTTGCCTATTTTCAATTAAAAAATATTCCGAATTATTAATCGGAATTTTTATTATTCTGGAATCCAATAATTGAGAAACCAGCTTGGCAGTTAGTACAATTTGATATTGTCCCGAATTAGAAATTTCGTGCGGAATTTCCCATCCTAAATATATTTTTTCCCAAGCTGAAGGTTCAGGAGGAAACAACCCGCTATAAGCAAATATTGCTTGACCGTCCATTAAACCAAATCTACCTATTGCACTTAATCCGGTATTTGTATCAAAAAGATCCGGTAGCCCCATGTGGCTTGCAATACTTGAAACAATTAATCCGTTAATCGAAAGTTCGAGCAATACATCACCGGTAATCCCGGATATTTCTCTACTTTCCGTTTCAGGTAGAATAATTGAATTTGTTATTAAAGCATTAGTAGCCGGAAAACCTGTAAAATCAGCACCAAATATTTTTTTAAGTTCTCCTTGACTTAAGTAAACAGAAGGCAAATCTCTTTCATTTCCTACACTTCCGGGTAAATTAACATCTCTTCCAACTCCGGCGTGAAAAACAGCAAATAAATTAAATTGTGAAAAATCTAAATTTGGATTTTCAGCTACAACCATTTGCCATACTTCTTTACTAAATTCACCCAACGGCGTAAAATCGGAAGATTTGGGCAACGGAGAATAATCCCTCATTTTTTTTGATACTTTTATTACATTTGGTAGAACAGTATAATCAATGGTTACTTTATTTTCGGAAACCTTGCTATAATAATTTTTAGCAAATAATAAATGATTTTCAAAATATTGTTTATCATGAGGTAAAGGGTCAATTATTGATTTTCCATAATCTTTTTTATAAATTGAACCGAATTTACCGTCACCAAATGTAGCCCCATCAGTATCTTCTTGAAACTCAACCATAACCGCTAAAATGTTAATATTAGTTGTGTTCGTTTTATTAACTTTTTTCGATAAGGATGTCAAACTTGCTTCAGGTTTATATTGCTGAGCAAATAAATTGCTCAACAATATAAATACAAATAACCAAATTTTAATGATGTTTTTCATCTAATTTATATTCCTCTTGGAAATCCTTGTATTTTTTCAGGTGTACTTCCCCAACCAATAGAGAGTGAGAATCTTAAGGTTTCGGCAAGCGGGTGGTTTTCATCTCCGCCGACTAAAGATGTGGTTAGATAACTAAAATCAAATGCATATAAATCGTATTTAATTCCTGCACCAAATGTTGCAAATTTACGATTACCATAGTCTGGATCTTCATAGAACAAACCAAAGCGTAAAGCAAACATAAACTCCTCCGGTATTCCGTACCAATATTCAACGCCGGCTGATGTAACAATATCTCTTAATTCACGATCAAATGATTCATCTCCCCACGCTGTAAAAATTGTACTATAGAAATTTTTCCTTGCTTTACCCGTATCTGATCTATCAACAAGTAATTTGCTAAAATCTAATGTAAAGGTTAATGAATTGTATTCATCTTCAAAAAGTTTTGCAGCTAAACCTAATCTAAAATTAGTGGGAATTGGGTCCGCTTGTTCTTGATCAATATAATAAATTTTTGGACCTAAGTTAGATAAATTCATACCGATACTTAAACGGTTATCAAAATCACCTACAAATGGAATATATAATTTTTCAGGTCTCCACATTGCGGCAATATCAAAACTTACTGAAGTAGCAACGCCGCTGCCTTGTTCTTGTTCAGTCGGTTTATCTGAAAGTTTACTGTGTATTAATCTAAAGTTAAAACCTAAACCCCAATCATTGGACACTTTTGTTGCATAACCCAAAGTTAAAGCAGCGTCAAAAGAGGTAAATGTACCAACAACATCCGATGAGCTTGAATTAGTTCTTGCAAATTCACCAAAGTTCATGTATGTAATACTTGCAGATACTGTTCCGTCAACATCTTCCAAATACTGTCTATAAGTTAAATAATCATAGAATAAGTCTAAGTTAAACTGAGGGAGCCAGTTACTATGCGTTATGCTAACTTCCGATCCCGATAAAAATGCTAAACCGGCCGGATTCCAGAATATTGCAGCTCCGTTATCTGCTAAACCGGTACCGGATTCACCAATACCGCCTGCTCTTGAATCAGGTGCCAACAGTAGAAACGGTACTGCTGTTTCCCCTTGTGCATAAATGTTGTTTAATCCTAATGTCATTATTCCCAATACAAGCAGCAAAAGTGTTTTTTTCATTTTTTTCCTCCGTTAAATTTGGACTTACTTTATAATTGCTAATTTTCCTAAAATACTTTTTTTAAATCTTCCGTCTAAGGTTTCAATTATTGCTTTATATAAATATGTTCCGTTCGCTAATTTATTGTCATCTTCATCTTTACCGTTCCAATAAATTTTTACAAATCTGTCATTAATCGAATTTTCTTCTATTTCTTTTATTAATCTTCCCGCTATTGTATAAACTTTAATTTTAACATTTACAGGTTCTGTTAAATTATGTTGAAAAGTAAAAGTGGTTGCTGTTGAAAAAGGATTTGGATAATTAACTAAATCAGTAATAATTAAATCATCGCCGTTTACAACAGTAAAATAAGACTCTTGCTCGTTAAAATTATTAAAAACATCCCAAGCTTTAATTTTAACCTTAAAGTCCCCTTCTGCTAAGTTTGTAAATCTATATTTAATAACACCAGATTTACCGCCTGAATCTAAGTCGCCTAAAAAGTAATTTGATAAATCAACACTATTATTTTGATCATCGTTAATAATTCCCTCTAATTTGTGCCCTATGCCTGTTCCTGTGGTATTTAAGCCTGTATCATCAAATAGTTTTACCATTAAATTAAAATCAGGTTTAACAAGCTTAGCATTTTCATAAGATAGTTCATCTGCAAATATTTCAATTTCCGGACCTGTTTTGTCATCAGTTACAGTAGTATCTGTTCCGTTTATTTTTATATTTTTGGAAAATCCTACACCATCCGAATTATCGTTATACAAATAAACTACTATTTTTCCGTTTTTATTTTCATACGAAATATCTTTGGGAACAATAAAATCAGAAGAGAATTTACCGTTATTTACCGAAATTCTACCTCTGTAAATTACTCCGCCTTGTAACGTCATATTTAATTGAATATCACTTAAATAAAATAATTTTTCACTATCAAAAACGGTTAAAATTCCTTCACCGTTAAAACTATTATCAATATTTCCAGAAGTATCAATAACCGAACCGGAAATTTTGCCTTTTCCCAATGCTTTTAACTCAACAATTAAATCTGAAGCAGAGCCGTTCACCGAATCAATATTTACGGGTTTTACAGGCTGAGCAAGCCTTAAATAGGGATCGCAAAACAGATGAAATTTTTCATCATTTTGCAAATATCTGGTTTGTTTTGTATGCCAATAAGCTCTTCCTA
>CALGLM010000493.1 GCA_937930275.1 uncultured Ignavibacteria bacterium | reverse complement strand
GTTTATTAAATACAAAGAACAGTATGATAAAGATGAGAGGGAATGTTTACGAATTCCACGGAGTAAAGCTTATGGTCACATATCATCCCGCCGCCTTGCTTCGTAATCCTAATTGGAAAAAAGAAACATGGGCAGACGTACAGAAGTTTTATAAATTATATCAAGATTTATTGAGTAAGGATTAAAAATAATGAATGAAGAAATAGTAACAGGTCGTAAAATTCCGGCAATTCCCGAAGTTGAGCAATTAGTTTTAGGCGCAATGCTTATCGATAAAGACGCTCAATCGAATGCATTTGCACTTTTAAGACCTGATGCATTTTTTGACATAAAAAATAAAATTATATTTGAAGCCATGATAGCTTTGGATGATTCCAAAGAACCAATAGATTTTGTATCCACTTTAGAAGAAGTTAAAAAAAATCCAAAAAAACCTGATATTAATTTTGCGGTTTACCTTGCCGAACTATCTCAAAATGTTACATCTGCGGCAAATTCCGAATACCATTGTAGATTGGTGCTTGAAAAATGGATTCTTAGGCAAATAATAACTATATCTTTGGAACTTGCAGGAAAAGCATACGACCAAACCGAAGATGTATTTGATTTACTGGATAATGCAGAAGGTCAAATTTTTAAAATTGCAGAACTTGGGTTAAAACAAAGCTATACTCCTTTTAAAGAAGCCATTCAAAATGCGTTAGAGTATATTGAATCAATTCACAGTAAAACCATTTCAAACTATGCCGTACCGACAGGTTTTTTTGAATTGGATGATATGCTTGGCGGTTTACAAAAATCCGATTTATTAATAGTCGCAGCTCGGCCGGCAATGGGAAAGACTGCATTTGCATTATCGTTAGCAAGAAATGCTGCTTTAGAGCACAATGTACCTATTGCAATATTTAGCCTTGAAATGTCAACAGTTCAGCTTGCTACTCGTTTTATTTCGAGTGAGGCTCGTATTAATTCGCATATGTTGCGTACCGGTAAGTTTAAAGCAGAAGAAGGTCAAAAAATAAGTAAAGTTGTTGATAGATTAATTAAAGCTCCAATATATATCGATGACACTCCCGGTCAATCTGTGATGGAAATAAGAGCTAAATGCCGTAGATTAAAAGCAGAAAAAAATATTGGTTTAATTATTATAGATTATTTACAGTTAATGACGGCTTCCGCTCGCGTTGAAAGCAGAGAGCGGGAAATTTCAACTATTTCAAGATCGTTAAAGGCATTAGCTAAAGAATTAGACGTACCTGTTATTGCCCTATCGCAATTAAATCGTGCCGTAGAAGAGCAAAAGGATAAAAGACCAATGTTAAGCCACTTACGTGAATCCGGAGCTATTGAGCAAGATGCCGATATAGTAATGTTTTTATATCGTCCTTCTGTTTACGGTATAACTCAATTTAGTGACGGAACACCAACAGAAGGAATTGCTGAAGTAATAATTGCAAAACATCGTAACGGTCCAACCGGCGATGTTAAAATGGCTTTCCTATCAGATTTTGCTCGATATGAGAATTTAGAATTAATTCACAGAGATATTCCGACAAAAGAATTACCTTCAAATAATAAAAAAGAGGTGCCGTTTTGAAAAGATTAACACTTTTAATTTTAACATTTTTATATGTAAATTCTTTTTCGCAAGTTATTTACACTTCAAAAGATTCTTCTTTAGTTTTAGATAAGTTCAATTTAGCTAAATCGAAAGAATTATATAACAAACCGATTGGTAAAATTATTGAATTAATCGGTATGTCTTTTGCAGGAACTAATTATGTTGCCAACACTTTAGAAAAGCCCGGTGATGAACAACTAATAATTAATTTAACTGAATTAGACTGTACAACATTTTTAGAAACAACGTTTGCTTTAAGTAGTTGCATTAAAGAAAAGAAATTAACTTTTAATGATTACATCGATAAATTAAAATTTATTAGATACAGAAACGGTGAAATAATTGATTATACATCTCGCTTACACTATACAAGCGACTGGATAATAAACAACGAAGAAAAGGGGTTAGTAAAAAACATTACAAAAAGTATAGGCGGTGTACCGTTTGAAAAAGAACTTTTTATAATGTCAAAAAATACCGATAAATATACGGCACTTAAAGGGAAACAAGATTTAATAAATAAAATTATTAACGATGAAAAAAGAATAAATAATACACCTAAATTTTACATTCCTACAGATAAAATAAAAGATATTGAATCATTAATAAATACGGGCGATTTTATTGGATTAGCTACATCAATTGAAGGAATTGATGTATCTCATGTCGGAATTGCAGTTAAAGGGAATGACGGTCATGTTTACTTTTTACATGCACCAATGTCAGGTAAAAAAGTTGAAATTACCGGAAAACCTCTTTACGAATATATTGCCGGTAGAAAAACTACGCTTGGTATTATTATTACTCGTCCAATTGAAAAATAGATTATTTATCTATTAAACTTAAAAGAGTACGGATATTCTCTAAGTCTTCAAGTTGTTCTTTTCCTTTGGGAGTCTCTAAAACTTTGGGAATATCTGTCAATCTTTTATCATTCATCAAAAGTTTAAACCCCGATAAACCAATAAATCCTTTTCCAATGTGTTCATGCCTATCTACTCTGCTACCTAAAGCTTTTTTACTATCGTTAAAGTGAAAGCATTTAAGTTTATTTAAACCAATAATATCATCAAATTCTTCAAATACTTTATGGTATGCTTCTTCTTCGGAAATATTATATCCGGCAGCAAATATATGTGCAGTGTCAATACAAACACTCATTCTTTCTGGTTCTTCTACTAAATCGATAATTTTTCTTAAATGTTCAAACTTATATCCAATCGATTTTCCTTGTCCTGCAGTAGCTTCCAACATACTTTTCACCTTATACCCTTTTGTTTTTTGGTGTGTAATATTTAATGATTCAGCAATAATTTTTATTGCATCATCTTCATTATTTTCTTTATACGTGCCCGGATGAAAATTCAAATGCGGTATTTCAAGTCTTTCACAACGTGTAATTTCATCTAAAAACGAATCTCTTGATTTTTTTAATAGTTGTGAATCCTCGGAACATAAGTTTATTAAATAAGAATCATGCGCTACTACAAATTTAATTTGACTATTCAATAACTCCGATTTATACTTAATAATTTCTTCTTCTAATAGTTCCTTTCCTTCCCATCTATTATTATTTTTTGTAAAGATTTGAACTGCAGTAAACCCTAATTTTTTTGCTCTTAAAATTGCATTAAAAATACCGCCTTCAATTGATGTATGAGCTCCGATTTTATGAAACATTTTACCTCTAATTTTTGTAAATTTAGATTATTAATTAAAATAATATATTTTTAACATGCAAAAACTAATAAAAGTTTATAACAAACAAAAACGCAAAGTTTTGGGCTTAATGTCAGGTACTTCTTTAGACGGAATAGATATTTGTTTAATTGAAATTACCGGAAATTCTTTTAATACTAAATTTGAACTAATTGCTTATGATGAATTCCCTTTTCCGGAAGGATATAAAGAATTTACTCTTAAAAATTCAATTGCCGGCAGCGGAACAGTGGATGATATTTGCAAATTAAATTTTGTTATTGCACGTATTTATGCCAAAGTTGTAAGTGATTTTTTAAATAAGTATAAGATAAAAAAAGAAGAAATTGATTTAATCGGAACACACGGTCAAACTATTCATCATTTACCGAATGAAGACAAATTATTTGAATTTTCCACAACTTCCACTCTTCAGTTAGGTGACCCAAGCGTACTTGCAAAATTGACCGGGATAATTACAATCGGTGATTTTAGACCTTCTGATATTGCATTGGGGGGTCAAGGAGCCCCTCTGGTTCCGTTTTTTGATTATCTGCTATTTTCTGCTCCAGATAAAAATAGGGCTTTGCTTAATATCGGGGGTATTTCTAATATAACTGTACTCCCCCAAAGCGGAAATAGTGATAATGTTTTAGCATTTGATACAGGACCCGGTAATATGTTAATTGATATATTATCTAAGAAGTTTTACGATATACCTTACGATAAAGATTCGAATTTTGCAAAAACTGGAAGACTAAAAGCAGATTTATTAAAATGGATTATTGATATTGATAATTATATCGGTAAAAACCCACCAAAATCAACAGGTAGAGAACTTTACAATGATTCGTTTATCAATGCTATTATTGATTTAAACGCTTTTAAGCCCGAAGATATTTTACATACTTTCACTTTTTTTACTGCCTATACAATATTTTACAATTATGAATCATTTATCAAAGAAAAGATATTATTAGACGAGTTGTTTATTAGCGGAGGAGGTGCAAACAATCCTCTTTTAGTCCATTATATTAAAGAGCTTTTTGGGAACACTGTTTATATTGGGAATACAAACGAGTTAGGAATTAATGCAAACGCTAAAGAGGCAATATGTTTTGCAATTCTTGCAAATGAGACTGTTAGCGGAAACACTAATAATTTACCGAGTGTTACAGGAGCAAAAGAAAAAACAATTATGGGAAAAATATGTCTTCCATAAAAGTATTAGTTACAGGTTGTTTCGGATTATATGGTTTTGAAATTTGCAATCAGTTAAAAAATAATTTTGATTTAATCGGTACATATAATAATAATTATCTTTCGACTGATTTTAATACAGTTAAATTTGATATTACGGATTTTAGTACTACCGAAAAAATTATAAACGATATTAAACCGCAATATATAATTCATTCTGCTTCTATTTCAAACCCTCAAAAAGCCGACTTAATTGAACCAAAAGTTGTTTATAAAACAAACGTTATTGCAACAGAAAAATTAGCACTTATTGCCGACAAAATTAATGCAAGATTTATTTTTATTTCTTCAGATTTAGTTTATGCAGGATATAGAGGTTCATATCTAAAAGAAAATGCTAAACTAATTCCTATTTCTCTTTATGCAGAAACAAAATTAATGGCAGAAGAAAAAATAAAAAATGTCTCTAATAACTTTACTATACTGCGAAATTCTTTAATGCTCGGTGTATTTGAAAAAGAAAATAATAATTTTTTTAATATGATGTATCATAATTTGAAAAATAAAAAACGAGTAAGATTATTTTATGATCAGTATAGAACTCCCCTATCATTTTGCGAAGCTGCAAAAATGATAAATCAAATTATACAATTAGTTGAAAATGATGAGAAAATATTGTTAAACGAAGTTGTTAACTTTGGCGGAAATGAACGTCTATCAAGGACAGATTTAGGGATTTTATTATGCAATTTACTTAAGTTAGATAAAAATTTAATAGATTCAATTTCCGTAAATGATTTACCTGAAATACCTTCGGTAGTTGACGTATCGATGAATATGGATAAATTAAAATCTTTAGGTATTATACCTAACACAATTGAAGAAATGATTAAAAACGAAATAGAAAAATTAACTAAATATTGAAACAATTAAAATACTGGCTTTGTAAAAGCTACGTTGATAAGTTTATAATTAAAGTGAGGAATAAGTGGAAATAACCGAACTAAACGAAAAAATTAAACGGGAAAGCGAGTTTATTGACATATTAATGACCGAAATTAGTAAAGTTATTGTCGGTCAAAAAACAATGGTTGAAAGGCTTTTAATAGGGTTATTAACCAACGGCCATATACTATTGGAAGGTGTACCCGGATTGGCTAAAACTTTGGCAATAAAAACTCTTTCGTCAGCAATGAAGGCAAAATTTCAAAGAATTCAGTTTACTCCTGATTTATTGCCAGCCGATTTAATAGGAACTATGATTTACAATCAGAAAGACGGAAATTTTGCAATAAAAAAAGGACCTATTTTTTCAAATTTTATTCTTGCAGACGAAATAAACCGTGCCCCCGCAAAAGTGCAAAGTGCCTTATTGGAAGCTATGCAAGAACGTCAAGTAACAATTGGCGAACACACATTTAAGCTTGAAGAACCGTTTTTAGTACTTGCTACTCAAAACCCTATAGAACAAGAGGGTACTTATCCGTTACCTGAAGCACAAGTAGATCGGTTTATGCTTAAAGTTAAAATTACTTATCCAAATAGAGAAGAAGAAAGGAAAATTATGAAATTAAATTCAGGCGCTTCATTGCCCGAAGTTAATAAAGTAATTACTCCCGAAGATATATTACGAGCAAGAAAGCTTGTTCAAGAAGTTTATTTGGATGAAAAAATTGAGAAGTATATACTTGATATTGTTTTTGCGACCAGAAATCCGAAAGAATACGGATTGGATAAGCTAACGGATCTGATTAACTTAGGGGCTTCACCTCGTGCAACTATTAGTTTAGCACTTGGGGCTCGTGCAATGGCATTTATCAAAAGACGCGGATATGTTATACCTGAAGATGTACGAAACATCTGTTACGATGTTTTAAGACATCGCATTGCTTTAACCTATGAAGCTGAAGCTGAAGAATTGACTACAGAAAATATTATTCAAGAAATTTTAAACACTGTTGAAGTTCCATAATAAAGATGCTTACAAAAGAGATAATAAAACAAGTTAGGCAGATTGAGATAAAAACTCGAGGCGTTGTAAACGAAGTTTTTTCCGGAGAATACCATTCGGTATTTAAAGGAAGAGGTATGGAGTTTAGCGAAGTTCGTGAGTACCAGATTGGCGATGACATTAGAAGTATAGATTGGAATGTTACCGCAAGGCTTGGTCATCCATATATTAAAGTTTTTGAAGAAGAGCGCGAATTAACATTAATCTTATTGGTTGATTTAAGCGGTTCTCAAAAGTTTGGAAGCGGAAGAAAAACTAAACAACAAATAGCTACCGAAATAAGTGCAATACTTGCATTTTCGGCTTTAAAAAATAACGATAAAGTCGGCTTAATTTTGTTTTCGGATACTATTGAAAAATTTGTTCCCCCTCGTAAAGGAAAAAGCCACGTATTGCGTATTATTCGTGAGGTTTTATCATTTGAAGCTCAGGGTAGTAAAACAAGTATAAAAACGGCATTGGAGTTTTTTAATAGTACTGTTAAAAAACGAGCCATTGTGTTTTTAATATCAGATTTTATTGATGTAGGTTACGAAAAAATATTAAAAATAGTTTCAAAAAAACACGATTTAGTTTCTCTAATCCTTAAAGATAAAAGAGAATTGGACATCCCCCCTATCGGACTTGTTAGTTTTATGGATAACGAAACGGGTAATATTAGGTTGCTTGATACTTCAGATAAAAAAGTTCAAGCACAAGTTCATGCAAATATTCAAGAGCAAGAATTTAAACTTAAACAATTATTCAAAACAAGCGGAATTGACTCCGTTTACATCAATAAAGAAGATTATTTAAAATCATTAATTGAATTTTTTAAGCTTAGAGAAAAAAGATGGTAAACAGATTAAAATATTTTATTTTTTTATTTCTTGTATTAACTAACTCCTTTCTTTTAGCTCAAAGTGTTGAAGTTAAGTTATACTCCGATTCAACTAAATATTATGTCGGTGATTATATTTCTCTTAATCTTGCTATTAAACATCCAAAAGATTATAAAATTGTTTTACCTAACCTGAAAGATAGTTTGAAAGATGCCGAGTTTATTAAGCTTAGTAAAACCGAACCGAAAGAGATACCAGCCGGAGTTCTTTCAAAATATACTTTTACTATATCTAAATATGATAGCGGCAGTATTAAGATTAAACCATTAAAAATTGAGTTAATTGATAAAGCAAATAATATAAAAGCATATTATACCGATAGCTTAAGCGTAAATGTTACAACTATGCAAGTTGATAATAAAAAAGATATTTCAGATATTAAAGCACCCATTAAAATAGGCATTAACTGGTTATTTGTTTTTATTGTAACTTTAATTATTATTCTAATATTATCAGCTATATATCTTGGGTATAGTTACTACAGGAAAAAGCAATTATTAAAGCAAGGCATTATTGTTGAAAAAAGAATTCCTCCTTACGAAATAGCAAAAAACGCTTTAAAATACTTAGAGGAACAAAAGTTATGGCAAAAAGGCGAAATAAAACAGTATCATACCGAAATCACTTACATAGTCAGAAAATATTTGGAAGATGAATTTAACTTTAATGCATTAGAAAAAACATCCGAAGAAATTATCGAGAACTTACAAAAAATAAATTCTCCCGTTAGTATTTTAGATAATTTAAAAGAATTTTTTGAAAACGCAGATATGGTTAAATTTGCAAAATTTTCACCGATGCCTATTATTAATGAAAAAATGTTTGTTCAGGCAAATACATTAGTGGATGATTTTAACTCTTTTCGCCCCATTAAAATAGACGAGATATCTGAAGGTGAGGTTAAAAATGTTTGATAATTTAACTTTCGCTTACCCTTATCTCTTATTGTTCTTGGTTCTTGTACCGGTATATTTTTATTATAAAACAACCAAAATAAAAAAGAAAATGCCGGCGGTTAATTATTCATCGCTGACCATTATCGGAAGAGTGCCAAAAAACTTTAAGGAAAAGACTTGGTTTATACCTGAGTTGTTAAGATCATTAGCAGTAGCCGCCATTATTATAGCATTGGCACGTCCTCAGTCGTTTACTGCCGGTGAAGATATTTATACCGAAGGTATAGATATTGCTATGGTTTTAGATATTAGTAGCAGTATGTTAGCAGAAGACTTTAAACCTAATAGATTAGAAGCAGCAAAAAAAGTTACTGATGAGTTTATTGAAGGTAGAACAGGTGATAAAATTGGATTAGTTGTCTTTTCGGGAGAAAGTTTTACTCAATGCCCCCTTACTATTGATTATTCAGTATTAAGAAATTTGCTTAAAGAAATTAAAAGCGGAATGCTTGAAGACGGTACTGCAATAGGTAATGCAATTGCAAACGGCGTTAATAGGTTAAAAGATAGTAAAGTAAAAAGCAAAGTAATAATTCTTTTAACAGACGGGGTTAATAACGCCGGACAAATTGACCCTTTAACTGCGGCAAAAATTGCAGCAACATTTGGAATTAGAATATATACTATTGGCGTTGGTACTTTAGGACAAGCTCCGTATCCCTTTCAAACACCATTTGGAATAAGATATCAAATGGTGCCGGTTGAAATAGATGAAAACTTATTGCGTCAAGTTTCTGATTTAACCAAAGGAAAATATTTTAGAGCAACAAATAATAGTAAATTGTCAGAAATCTATAAAGAAATTGATAAACTTGAAAAAACAAAAATTGAGGTTACTTCATATAGAAATGCTTCCGAAAGATTTCATATATGGTTAATTTTATCTTTATTATTATTATTTTCTGAATTTGTATTAAATAACAGTTTTTATAAAAAATTACCAAATTAATTTAGCGAAAATATGTTTAGATTTGGTCATAGCGAGTATTTATTAATAGTTTATTTATCACCAATAATAATATTATTATTTTGGTATTTTTATAAATTATCAAAACAAAAAATGTCCGTTTTTGCAAATTCGGCATTACATTCAGTCGTTTATTCAAAATTTAGCGGAACTAAAACTATAATAAAGTTTTCTTTATACTTTATTTCCTTCATCTTAATTGCTTTAGCGCTTGCTTCCCCTCAAATAGGTGATAAACTAACCGAAGTAAGGCAAACCGGAATTGATGTTTTCATTCTGTTAGATGTTAGCAAAAGCATGAAAGCAGAAGATATAAAACCAAACAGACTTGATAAAGCTAAATTTGACATATATAGACTTATTCAGCAGCTGAAAGGTGATAGAATAGGTTTGATTATTTTCAGCGGTCAGCCTTATGTTCAATTTCCGCTTACAACAGATTACTCTGCCGCAAACTTGTTTTTAAATGCAGTTGACGAAAATAGCGTACCTCAACAAGGTACTGCAATTGCAGATGCAATAAAAATGGCTTTAACATCATTTAAATATGAAGCAAAAACCCAAAAAGCTATTATAGTAATTACAGACGGTGAAGATCATGAAGGCGATATTGATGCAGCGTTAGAGGAAGCAAATAAAAACAACGTTAAAGTTTTTACTATTGGTCTCGGCTCCCCTTCCGGCTCACCCATACCGGTTTCTAACTCTAATGACTTTAAAAGAGATAAAGACGGCAATATTGTAATTACTAAACTCAACGAAGATTTGTTGAGAGAGATTGCTAATAAAGGTAACGGGAAATATTTTTTAGGATCATCCGGAAGAGATGATTTGGAACAAATTTACGGCGAGCTTTCAAAAATCGAAAAAACTGAATTCGGAATGACAAAAGTAATTGATTACGAAGATAAATATTTCTATTTGTTAATTCCTGCCCTATTAATTTTATTAATAGAAGGATTAATGACAAATTCAAAAAGCAAATTCGTCGAAAAATTATTTGAGAAAAAACAATGAAAAAAAGATTTTTTAGTATAACAGTAATTATTTTTATTCTCTCAAATTGCTCGGTGATTCTTTCACAATCCGCACGAAGTTTTAATAATTCGGGTGTGGATTTATACGAAGAAAAGAAGTATAATGATAGCGAGATAAACTTTAAGAAAAGTATCGAAAAAGATAAATCGAGATACGAAAATCATTTTAACTTAGGTAACTCGTTATACAAGCAAGAAAGATACGAAGATTCGAGAAAATCATTCCATAAGGCACTTAACCTAACAACAGATAAAGAAGTTAAGGCTAAAACTTATTACAATTTAGGTAATAGCTACTTAAAAGAAAATAAATTTGATGAGGCGATAAATTCTTATAAATCTTCCTTAAAGTTAAATCCAAACGATTTGGAAGCTAAATATAATTTATCATATGCACTTGCAATGAAACAACAGCAACAGCAGCAAAAAAATAAAGATCAAAATAAAGACAACAAGAACAAAGATCAAAATAAAGATAATAAAGACAATAAAGATAACAAAGACAACAAGGATAATAAGGATAACAAAGATAATAAAGACGATAAAAACAAAGATAAAGAGCAAAACAAACAGCAACAACCGAAAGATCAAAAAGAACAAATGAGTAAAGAACAAGCAAAACAAATGCTTGAAGCTATGAAAAACAATGAATCTGACCTACAAAAGAAGATTAGAAAAATGAAAATGCGCGGCTACTCGCGTGAAAAAGATTGGTAACGGGGAACTTATGCTTAAAAGTAATACCTTTAGTTTTTTTAAAATACTAATTATAAGTTTATTTTATTTTATTACAAAAACAAACGCCCAATCATTCACGGCATCAACCGATTATACGAAAATAGGCGAAAACGAAAGATTTCAAGTCACCTTTAGTTTGCAAGGTGTTGATAATTCTAATATTTCAAACTTTAAAGCTCCGACATTTAACGGATTTAGAATTTTGAATGGTCCGTCCCAATCCAGCAGTATTCAGGTTATTAACGGTAAAATGTCAGCTGCTTTTTCTTTTACATATATTCTTATGCCGACAAGTATCGGGAAATTTAAAATCGGTTCGGCACAAATTACTCAAGCTGGTAAAACTTATACAAGTAATGATTTAAGCATTGAAGTTATTAAAGGCCAATCTCAAAAACGTGGCGGAAGTTCCAATGACGGAAGTGACGAAGATATTAGCAAAAGCTTATTTATTCTTGCAATACCTGACAAAAATACCGTCTATAAAGGAGAACAAGTTACTGTTACTTATAAATTATTTACTCGTATTAATATCTCATCACCTCAAATTTCGAAATTACCGCAATTCAACGGATTTTGGACCGAAGAATTAGATTTACCTAATAATATTTCACTTTCTGATGAAATGCATAACGGTGAACGTTATAAATCGGCAGTAATAAAAAAAGCAGCTCTTTTCCCTACTCAAAACGGTCAATTAACTGTGTCCCCTTTTGAATTAAAGATGTCTGTTGTTTATCGAAAAAAGAAGAATAATAGGGACATATTTGATGATTTTTTTGATGATCCTTTTTTCGGAAGAACTGAAACAAAAGAAGTTTTAATTAAAAGTAATACCATTAAAATTAATGTTTTGCCTCTCCCCCAACAAAATATACCTAATTCGTTTAATGGTGCAGTCGGTAACTTTTCGCTGAATGCATCTATTGATAAAAATCTCGTCACTCAAAATGAACCATTTACACTTAAATTTGTAATTTCAGGTACAGGTAATATTAAACTTGCCGAAATTCCTCAAATTAATTTACCTACCGGTTTCGATAAATATGAACCAAAAGTTACTGAAAATATAAATAGAATAGGTAAAGTAAACGGAACTAAAACAATTGAATATTTAATTGTTCCGCGTATTTCCGGAAAACATACAATAAAACCGATTGAATTTTCATATTTTAATCCTGACAGTAAAAAATATGAGACTATAACTACTCAATCATTTGAAATAACCGTAAAACGTGGTAGTGGACTGGCCGGCTCCGATAATAACTTTGATAAAGAAGATATTCAGTTATTAAATGAAGATATTAGATATATTAAAACCGAAGATTTTGACCTTTATCATATTAACGATTTTTCGTTATTAACCAAATGGTTTTGGTTATTTATTATTGTACCTATTATAGGTTTATTTATTTCATTACGAATAATTAAAGAAAAAGAACATCTCAACGCAAATATATCAATATCAAAATTCCGTAAAGCAGAAAAATTCGCTCGTAAAAGATTGAAATCTGCTAAAGAATTATTAGATGCAAACAACTTAAATGCTTTTTACGAAAATATTTATACTGCAGTATTCGGTTATTTGGAAGATAAATTAAGCATCTCTAAAGCTGAATTGACAATTGATAACGTTAACGAAAAATTAATTTCTAAAAATATTCCTGAAGAATTAATTATTAAGGTAAAAACTCTTACTGAGAAATGTGAATTTGTTCGTTTTGCACCTCAAGGAATAAATCATGAATCGGCTAACGATTTTTATGAATCTACCGTTTTATTAATAATTGAGTTAGATGAATTTTTATCCGGTAAGAAGAGGAAATAATGATAAAAATTACTAAAATTTTAATCGTTTTTATTATGCTATTTAATTCGGCATTCTCTAAAGATTTAGACCCGAAAAGTATAATTGCTAAAGCTAATAAAGAATATAAAAATCAGAATTTTGAAGCAGCTTTAGAAAGTTATTCATCTGTCTTACATCAAGGATTGGTTAGTTCCGAATTATATTATAATATCGGAAACACTTATTATAGAATGGGCAGAATGGGATATGCAATTTTAAATTATGAAAAAGCTTTAAAATTAGCACCCGGTGATGATGATATAAAACATAACCTTAGTGTAGCTAATGCTCATACTGCAGATAAAATTGAAGTGCTTCCAAAACTATTTTTAATTGAGTGGTGGGATTCATTAGTTATGTTATTTACTGTTAATGGTTGGGCGTTTATATTTATTTTAACTTTTATATTATTTTTATCAACAATAGGTTTTTACTACTATTTTAGAAACAGTGAATATCAAAAATCTCTTTTCTTTTTGGGTATTTTCAATTTAATTTTTTTAGTATTTGTTTTTACATTATTTTTAGTAAGATTGAATGACGAAACTTCAAACGAATTTGGAATATTGATTGAAACTTCTGCGAATGTTAAGGTATCTCCAGATTACGACTCTAATGATGCATTTATAATTCACGAAGGAATTAAATTTAAAATTGAAGATAAAGTTGAAAATTGGACAAAAATTAAACTTAAAGACGGTAAAGTTGGTTGGCTAAATAATAATAATTATAAGTCTATTTAATAAATTAGTATTTTTCTTTATATTTAGAATAATAAAAAGAAATACTGTGTCTATAGATAATTTATTATTAAACAAAATCCCGTTTGTAGTACTTGACGTTGAAACTACAGGGTTAGCTTCAAAATCTAATCGTATAATTGAAATTGGTTTGGTTAAAGTTTTTAACGGAGAAATTTTAGAAACGTTAAAATCATTTTTTAACCCTGATACTCAACTGCCTACGGCAATAACAAAGCTAACCGGAATCACTGATGAAGATTTATTCGCGGCTCCTAATTTTTCTTCTTGGATAAGCAAAATTAACGACTTTATATCTGATAGCGTTATTGTTGCACATAATAGTAGTTTCGATTTATCCTTTCTTAAAGCTGAGTATGAACGTGCTTCTGAAGTATTCCCACACAATTCTGTATTATGCACTCTTAAAATAAGTAGAAAATTATTTCCTTTTCTTCAAAGTAAAAGTTTGGGTGATGTTGCTAAACATCTAAAGATTAGGCATAAAGATTTACATAGAGCGCTTTCTGACGCAACTTTAACCGCAAAAGTGCTAATCAAAGTTTTAGAATTATTAAATCAAGATTATTTAATAAAAACTTTCTCTGAATTAAAGGCATTTGAATCCCTCCCCCAAAACAAGAAACAAGATATTATTATAAAAAAAGGAATCGGAAAAGACTTTGTAAATTTGCCGGATTCACCGGGAGTATATATTTTCAAAAACAGTAAAGATAAAGCTGTATATGTTGGCAAATCGAAGTCATTAAAACAACGTGTTACAAATCATCTTTCGGAAAATGCTGCCAAAAAATCTAAAGAAATCATAAAAAAATCAACTGTAATTGAATACAAAGAAACTCCGACTGAGCTAACTGCACTACTTGCCGAATCACAATTAATAAAAATGTATTTACCCAAATATAATGTTCAACTTAAAAATTACAGTTCAAATTATTTTATAAAAGTTAGATTAACTCATAAATTCCCGGATATTTCGGTAACTCAACAAATAGATTTTGACGGAAACGATTATTTTGGTCCTTATCACAATCGTGAAACCGCAAAACACCTTGTTGATATTATTGATAAGGCTTTTTTATTACGAGAATGTTCAGATAAAGTATTTGCTAAAAACAAAAAGTGCTATTTGTATGATATTCACAGATGCTCCGGCAACTGTATGCCTGAAATAATAAAGGAAGTTTACAAAAAAGAATTAGATAATGTATATGATTTTTTATCAGGTCAAAATCAAAGTGCGGTAAATCGTTTATTGGAACGGATGAAAAAGCTTTCTCAAGAACAAAAATACGAAGAAGCTGCCGAACTTAGAGATATAGTAAATGCAATATTAAAACAATTAAATAAATCATCTATTATTAGTGTGCCTATTAACAGGGCAAAAGTATTAATTGAAGCAAATTACACAGGCAAAAAAGATTATATATTATTATTAGACGGTAAAATTTATATAAAAGACTTTATATTAAACGAAAAAGAAGATTTTGAAACAGCATTAGAAGACTTTTACGATAATTCTAAAATTAACTATAGTTCAATTAATTTAACCGACTTGGATAATATTAAAATTGCTCTTGCTTGGCTTGTATTTAATAGGAATAAAGTAAATGTTCACTATCTCGAAGAGTACTCAAGCAAAATAGAACTGGAATCTAAGCTTGGAATTCCTAAAAGTAAACTTATAAAAAAATATAATAACCGCAGAACAAAAAGATAATTATATTTACAAGAATGAATGGAGTAAATGTAAACTTACGCAATTCTTTATCTGCACTAAAATAAATAGCACCCATCTTAAATATAGTATTTGCCGATATTGCCATTAATATAGCAGCAGAAAGAATATTATTGTTTACATTTATATTTCCCACATTAACAACCGAAAGAATTGCAGCATCTAAACTCGCAAATCCGCCTATAAAAGCCGCTAAAAACACACCTCCGTACCCCAAAAATTTATTAAAAATACCTGATATAAAAAGTAATACCATTAAAACTATTCCAAATTTAATAGCAAAAAACAACTTAAAAGGATTGGATAATTCGAGGTCTCCTTCTTTTGCTATTGAATTTCTCTTTTTATAACTGAAGCTAAAATACAATACGATTATTGAAAGTATAATAAACGGTAATAAAAGTTTTAAGCTTAAAACAGGGTTTAATAAAAACACAATAAATAAAACTCTTGGATACATTATTGATGTAGCAAGAAGTATCCCGCTTCCAAAATCCGAACAATACGTATGATTTTCTTTACTTCTTTGCGAAAATGATAATGTAACCGCAGTACTGGAAGCTAATCCGCCTAATAATGATAATACTATTATCCCCTTTTTTGAACCGATTATTTTAAATAAAACATACCCTACAAAACTTATTCCTGAAATTAAAATAACAAAATACCATATTTTTAGAGGGTTAATAATACCAAACGGATCAACTGTTTTATTTGGTAAAATTGGTAAAACGATAACAGTAATAATTAGAAATTTAAGAGTTGCAAGAATATCTTCTTCGGAAACCATGCCTGCAAAAGCCCTAAATTTAGTTTTTAGACTTAAAAACATGGTTATAACAACACTAATTGCCGTTGAGAGCAAAAAATATTCCCAAAATACCATTCCTCCGAGTACATAAACTAACAATAAAGTTAATTCTGTAGTACCGCCCAGCTCACCTTTTTGGGCAGTAACATAATACTCAATAGCAACTAATATACCAAATAAAACAAAGCCTGTTATAAAGAAATATATTGTAGTAAATGAAGAGATTAATGCACAAACAAAACCAAGCATGGAAATTAGAGGGAAAGTTCTAATGCCTGCAAAATAGTGTTCACCGGGTGATTTTGCCCTTTCGCGTTCAACACCTATTAACAAACCGATCATTAAAGCAATAAAAATTTTTTGCCATAATAGCGGTATTCCTTCGTTCATTTGACCCTGGAATATTGTTTCCATAAGCCACCTAAAATGTTATTAAGTTATTTTAACAAAAACTTTGTAAGCACAAAACGGATAATAAACGCTGAACCAAGTATGAGGAAAATATAAATAAATAAATTTCTAACTGAATTTTTTGTGATAGTTAAAGTTGATAAATACCCTCTCCAACCACAATTTTTACAACGATAGATATTATAAAAACTTACTTTTTTTAACATTTGCTCAAAAATAGTACGAGCTCGTGAACGATGTAATGAACCGGGAGCTCCGCACTCAGGACACTTTTTAAAAACAGGATTAATAGAATAAATTATTTTTAAATCTTTCATATCAGCTAAATTTTAGTTACACTAAAATAAACAAATAATTATACTTAACAACTTTTTTTTACTTCAATAAGTTATTAAATACACTATTTTTATAAATTATATCAATAGATACTTCAATTTGCTTATCAAATTTAATTGATTCCTCAATCCTTGCGTCTTTTCCTTTTGTTCTTAAAGCAAATTCTTCATTTATTTTAGCAACAATCTGATTCATATTTTTATTTAATTCAATTTTTTTAAGATTTTCAGATTGTAAAATTAACTCATTAAGCTTAGTCTTAAATTCATCATTTGAATTTTCTTCAGTCAATGATTTTTTTAATTCCTTTAATGTAGATTCTATTTCGCTTTTATAATCAACTTTTTCTTTTTTTAAGTATTCAATAAATGAATTAAATAATTCTTTATCATCGTTAAATTTATTTATTTTTTCGGTATTATACGAGTAGTTTGCGAAATTAAAGAAAACTCCTTGCGCCATTAAATCTTTTAGCAATTTTGAATTATCGTCTCTTTCCACAGTAGTATCAGGCTTTATTCCCCCGGCAGAAAATACTTTACGTTTATTATCTGTTTTAAATTCAACACTCTTATTCTTCTTTTTAATATCGCGGCTATAATCTATCTTTTGAATACATCTTCCGCTTGGCGTAAAATATCTTGCTGTAGTAACCTTTACCGAAGTATTATATGGTAAAGGCAAAATCGTTTGAACTAACCCTTTCCCAAACGATTGAGTACCTAAAATAACGCCCCTATCATGATCTTGAATTGCGCCTGCAACTATTTCGCTTGCACTTGCAGAATAATTATCTACCAGAACAATCAATTTAACATCGCCGGCAACCGGTTCTTCTTTGCTATAATAAGCTTTATCATTAAGAGAATCTCTCCCCTTTACCGAAACAACTAAGTCCCCTTTTTTCAAAAATTTTTCGCTAACATCAATAGCAGCTTCCAATAATCCGCCCGGATTTCCGCGTAAATCTAAAATCATACCGGATAATTTTGTTTTATTTTTCATTTCCGATATAGCTTTTTTAACTTCATCACCCGCACTCATTGAAAATCCGGTTAGTTTAATATACCCAATATCATTTTTTGGTCCAATTAACCCGGAATAAGTGACATTTTTAATTTCAATTTCTTCCCTTACCAAAGAATAATTTAATTCCCCTTCAACACCTTCTCTGTTAATTGTTAATTTTATTACACTCCCCGGATCCCCTTTAATTTGTTTGCTCATTCTGTTATAATTATCTTTGTTTATTTCTTCATCATTAATTTTAGTGATAACGTCACCGATATGCAAACCTTGTCTTTGAGCAGAATAACCTTCTAATAATTCTATTATCGTAATTTTATCGTTTTTAATTCCTATAGTAGCACCAATTCCGCCATATTTACCTTTAGTAATTAAGTCAATTTCACCTTTTTCGTCTTGTTCTATAAATACCGTATATGGGTCTAATCCGGATAACATACCGTCTAAACCGTCACTCATTAGTTCTTCAGGATCAATTTCATCCACATAAGATGTTGCTATGTATTTATATACTTCACCAAATAAATCTATACTTTTTGATAACTTAAAGTAAAACTCGTCATCAGCTCTAAAAAAACCGGTAAAAAGAATAAATACTAACGGAATTATAAAGAATTTTTTATTTATCTTTTTCATTAGATGCCTCTATTTGTAAAGTAATAATTTTGGATAAAATTTCTTTATGGATATCTTCGATTGATTGGGAAGCGTCTATAATACAAAAACGTTTTTCATTTTTTGCAATAGTTAAATACCCTTCTCGTACTTTATGCCAAAAATCTATTACAGAACTTTCTATTCTATCAAAACTTTCTTTATTAAATAATAGTTTTCTTTTTTCAATCTCATCAATAGAAATATCAAGGAAAAACGTTATATCCGGAATTGATTTACCCACAACAAATTTATTAAGTTCATTAATAAAACTAACAGATAATCCTCTTCCGTATCCCTGGTAAGCAGTACTTGAATCAAAGAACCTATCACTTATTACAATATTTCCTCGCTTAAGTTCCGGTAATATTTTTTCGTTAATTAATTGAGCGCGACTTGCATAAAATAATAACAACTCGGTTTCGGTACACATTTCAAGGTTTTTTTTGTCTAATAAAATCTCACGTATTTTTTCGGAAATCAATGTCCCGCCTGGTTCCCTAAGTAATACTATTTTGTTTCCTTCTTTTTCAAGATACTTAATCAGTAATTTAACTTGTGTGCTTTTACCGCAAAAATCAAGACCTTCAAATGTTATAAACATGTTTACCGTTGTTTTATTATATATTCAATTTTCTGTGGTTCCATTTCAATAACCTGTGTAAACGGGGGCAGTTTTACTTCCGGTACTAAATAGCCTAATGTATCATAAAAAGCGCTATTAAATTTTACAAAAAGTTTAATCTCTTCGCTTGACATTTTACCTAATTCACTTAAACCTCCTCTAAGTTTAATATTAATTTGATGAGGTATTAACTGCAGGTTATATGTTTCCGGTACTTCAATAGGTTCGATAACAACACTTTCAAATGTTTTATCAACCATTTTTTGTGCATCAATTGTAACAAATATACTATTAAATTTGTAACCAAATAACTTATGGGGTTCTAATTCTACTCTTTCTCTAATTTTTTTATCTAAATTTGTAAATTCATAATATTTGGTATTAACTTGTTTTATTTTGCCAAGTTCGCTTGCAGGTCCGTAAATAGTAACCGAATCTTTTGAAAGTCTTAAACTATCTGTTTGGATGTATCCTTCCGAAAAGGATAATTTTAGATTTGGTACAATTTTAACTTTTTTAAATGCAGCATGCTCAACAAAAAAAGAAATTTTGTCCGGTATAATTTCGGTAATCTGAAGATTTGTTGAAAACCAACTATTATTATCTAACTCGGATTTTAATGAAACTTCTTGTTTCCCAAATCTATTGTGCGTTTTTATCGAAAACGATAAATCATCCGAAAAGACTAATTTTGCAAGCTGCCAGCCTTGCCCTTTTATATTTAATGTAACTTCTTCAACACTAACGTTACTAACAGCATTACTATCGGCAGAATATAAAAATTTTACAGGCATTTTTATGCCGGTAAAATATTCTTCATTCAATGAAATAGCACCCCAAAGAATGATAGAAAAAACACCGATTAAGATTATTGTGATTACTTTATTTTTCATAATAAAAAAAAAGATTGATTTGAAAATTACAAATATTTTATATTGTATTCAACTATATTATTATAGTAAATAATTAAATAATAAATGTAATATTAAAATCAATCTATAATTTTTTTTTCAAAAGGTCGAAACAGTATAATAGTATCGAACGTCCTGCACTTGCCAATTTACGCCCCTTTATCGGGAAATCCGAAAGCTTACGTGCACGATCTCTAAGCCTATGTACGTTTTCGGATGAATAATCTTCATTTAATAACTTAATATCGGAATCATTTAATACCAAGCTACTTATAAAAGAATCAATCTCGTTGTTTTCGGCAGTAGAATTACTAATATTTTCCGATCCTTCTTCTACTTTATTTTCGTTATCAGTAATCTCGGCAATTATTTCGTCTTTAGCTATTGCAGTATCAATCGGAAAATTATCTGACTCTGGTAAAGTTTCAACTATAGGTTCTATTTTTTCTTCAACTAAATCTTCACCCAAAGAATCGGTTTTGTAACCGGTAACTTCTTCTTCAACCGATAATTCAGAATCAATAATTTCAGTATCAATTGTACTTTCAAAAGATTCATTTTCTTCAACAACTTCAGAAATATCTTTGGTAATTTGTTGAGGCATTTCGTCTAACGCTTCTTCGTCATCAGAAACAACAATTACGTCTGAAGTTTCTTTTATTTCTTGCGAATCAGAAATTTTATCTTCAACTGCTTCTAACACTATGTTATCGGATGTATCAGAATGTTCTTTCTCGTCGCCGGCTGAATCTTCATCAAAAGAAATTAGTTCTTCCTCTTCAACAATATCTTCATTTTCCATATCAAATAAAGACTCAATACCAATATCCTTTCTTCTTCTTTGTTTTTTAGGACTATCAACCTTTTCCGGCTGAGCAGTAATAAAAGGTTCTAATTGGTCATCCGGTCTTGGGATAACATGTACTGCAATTAGTTCTCCGACTCGTTTGGCAGCCTCGGCACCTGCATCAACAGCAGCGCGAACGGCTGCAACTTCTCCGATAACTTCAACCGTAACCATTGCGGCAGTAATCTTTTCTTTTTTAGCTAAGGTAACATTGGCTGCCTTTAGCATAGCATCGGCAGCCTCTATTGCACCTATTAAGCCTTTTGTCTCAATTAATCCTAAAGCTAATTGCATTATTGTTTAGGTCTTTTAGGAAGAATTAATTCAACATCGGTATGTGGACGAGGTATTACGTGAACAGATACTAATTCACCAACTCTTTGTGCAGCAGCCGCACCGGCATCAGTAGCAGCTTTAACAGCACCAACGTCTCCGCGTACCATTACGGTTACATAACCACCGCCTATTGTCTCTTTTCCTATTAATTCAACTTTTGCTGCTTTTACCATTGCATCAGCAGCTTCAATTGCACCGACTAAACCTTTGGTTTCAATCATTCCAAGTGCATCTAATGTCATAAATATGCTCCCATTTTCTAGATTATTTCGTTTCTAAAATAATTGAATATTTTAAAAATGTCAAATATATTATTTAATTATTTAGCTTTTTATATAATATTTCTTTCTTTTAAGTAATCTTCCAATATAATTGCTGCTGCGTTTTTATCAATTATCCCCTTTTCTCTTCTCTTGCTCCGTTTTGATGTTGATTGTAGCACTCTCCCTTTAGCTATTTCGCTGCTATACCTCTCATCATAAAATTCAATTTCAATATTAAATTGTTTTTTTAGCAATTCTGCAAATTTTTCAATATTTTCTGTTACTTGCCATTTGCTACCGTCTTCTTTATATGGATATCCGAGAACAATTTTTTCAATTTCATATTCACTAAACAATATCGAAAAATTTTCAAGCATTTTTTCATCATTAATAATTGTTATTAATGGATAAACAAAAATCCGCAACGGATCTGTTATTGCTACGCCTATTCTTCTATCACCGTAATCTATTCCTAATATCCTTTTATTTCCTAAAGTCATTTTTCTTTTTCCGAAGATTCAAATCTTTCAACCAAATATATACCATGAAT
>CALGLM010000492.1 GCA_937930275.1 uncultured Ignavibacteria bacterium | reverse complement strand
TATTTTATTCCGGCAACCTTTTCTAACATATCGGTAGTTAGTGATTTTGGTCTTTCTATAGGGTATAATAATGCTCTATCCCAAATTATATTAGAAAGTACTCCGAATGCTCTACCTACACCAAATAAAACGGTATAAAAATCATATTCACGTAAACCATAGTACCACTGAATAACACCACTATGTGCATCAACATTTGGCCATGGATTTTTTGCCTTTCCGTGGGCAAGTAAAATTTCGGGAACAACTTTATATAAGGTCGAAACAAACTTAAACAAGTCATCATCAGGTAGGTGTTTTAATGCATATTCTCGCTGTGCTTCGTAACGAGGGTCTGTTTTACGTAATACGGCATGCCCGTATCCCGGTATAACTTTCCCTGATTCAAGAGTTTCATTCACAAATTTTTTCATTTCTTCTTCGTCAGGAATTTTACTCCCCATCTTTTCAATTACACCTTGTATCCAAATTAATACTTCTTGATTTGCCAATCCGTGTAAAGGTCCGGCTAAACCGTTTAACATTGCCGAGGTACTTAAATACGCATCGCTTAATGCACTTGCCACCATATGTCCGGTATGGGCGCTAACGTTACCGTTTTCATGATCGCTATGAAGAATAAAAAACATTCGTGCTACATCATCGTAAGGAGGATTAATCCCCATCATATGCGCAAAATTACCGCCAAAATCCAAATTATCGTCAGCTGCAATAACATCACCATTTTTATACTTCAATCTATAGATGTATGCGGCAATCGGTCCAATTTTTGCAAGCAAGTTTAAAGAATCTTCATAATAATATTCCCAGTAATCGTTCTTATTAACACCTTCATGATATTTCTTGGCAAAAATCGATTCCTTTTGAAGTGCTAAAACTGCTGCCGAAAGCATACTCATAGGATGTGAATCATCCGGCATCGCTTTTAATACATCAAATACATACTTCGGAATTTCTTTACGTTTCTTAAACTCTTCAACTAATTCACTAACTTCTTCCAAAGTTGGAATATCCCCCGTCAAAAGCAAATAAAAAAGTGCCTCGACATAAGGCATTTCTTTTCCTTCCGGCTTAGGTAAATTATCCAAAGTTTCTTTTATGGTATATCCTCTAAACCTAATCCCTTCCAAAGGATCAAGATAAGAAATATCAGTAATTAAACACTTAACAGAACGTGCTCCCCCAATAATCTGCTCAATTTTAACCTGATCAACTACTACATCACCATACTCTTTTTGAAGTCTTTTTGTTCTTAGGCGCCATCCAAGAATCTTTTCGTTAAGTTTTTCTTTTAACTTGGTCATTATAAGTCCCCACTTATTAAACAACTATAATTATTTAGATATTAACTGTTCTGCAACTTGCCTTCCGCTTAGTATTGCACTTTCAATTGTACTCGGCAATTTTGTATTTGTCCAATCGCCGGAAATTAACATATTACTGAATATTAACACATTTTTTTCTCTTATCGTTTCAAGTTGTTCATTAAAAATAAAAGTTGCACGTTTTTCTTTAATAATTACAAATTCTAATAAGTCTTCACGCCTTATTTTGGGAAAATACTTAACTAATTCATTTGTGTATATTTCTATCAATTCATTTTC
>CALGLM010000491.1 GCA_937930275.1 uncultured Ignavibacteria bacterium | reverse complement strand
AAGTTTTAAATATTTTTAACGCATAATTAGAAGAAATTCCGTGCGATTGTAAAAATATCATTGATTTGCGAAGTTCCGCTTGTTCTTCCCAGCTTTTTTTAATACCTTCAAATTTAGAAGGAGATATTCCTTTTATTTCAAGTAAACGATGAATATCTGTTTCAAGAATTTCTAATGTATTTTCCCCAAATTTATCATAAATTTTTTGTGCGGTTTTTTCGCCTATTCCTTTAATTAAACCACTTGATAAATATTTTACAATACCTTCGCTGCTTGTAGGGTAAACTATATTATATTGCTCAATTTTAAACTGCCTTCCGTATTTAGGATGAAACATAAAATCACCTTGTAATTCAAGTTCGTCCCCTTCGTTTAGCTTTGGTAAAGTGCCTACCGCAGTTTCTCCGCTTGAAAGCTTTATTATTGAGTAACCGTTACTTTCGTTATAAAAAACATACTTTAAAAATTGCCCTTTTATTGTAAGCATGTATCCCTCTTTCTATATTTTAATTATTTCGCTTATGTTACTTTTATTAGTTAAAATAACCTTAATATTGCTAAAATTATTGTATCTAAGTTTATTTATCATTGTAGTTGATGCTAAATAGGGGGTGTTACATTCCTGACTGATGTGTGCAAGCATAATTACTTTGGGTAATGTACTCGATTTTTTAAGAACATTTTCAATAAAATTAGCGCTTTGTTCGTTACTTAAATGCCCAATATTTTTAATTCGCTCTTTTAACCATTCGGCACGTCTGGAGTTTTCCAGCATAACTACATCGTGGTTACTTTCAATAACCATTAAGTCGGAATTTTTAAAACTTTCTTCGGCTGTTTCGGTTGCATATCCTATATCTGTTGCAATACTTATTTTTTTTGTGGAAACATCATTTTTTACATAAATGTTGTATCCGTAACAACCTCCGGGTACGTCATGCGGTACTTCAAAACTGCTAATTGTAAATCCCGAAACATTAAATTCATCTTTTTCAAAAGATTTAATCAAATTATCTTTAAGCATTTTTCTTAAAATATCTTTTCTGTTTTCAATCATTTTCTTCTTTTTCGCGTGAACGTACAAAGGTATTTTAAATTCATGCATTTTTTTAAGAAAAGCTAAATTTAAGTGGTCGTTATGTAAATGAGTTAATAAAACTCCTTTTAATTGACCATATTTTATATTTAATTTTGCCAAATTTTCATCAAAGTATTTTACCGAAAAACCACAATCAACAAGTATTGCTTCATCTTTATTCCAAATAACAGTACTATTTCCCGCACTTGTACTGCCTAATACACATAAATAATTTTCCATTAATTCCTTATATTTATAACAAAATTGTGTTAATGCCAAAAGTAAAATCGTTTTTACCTTTGTAATTTAATTTCCAAGTAAATTCAAATTTAAACGGAAATAGAGGATGCCCCAAACTAAAGCCCGCTTCATAAAACGGTTTTATAAATTTTATTGAGCTTTTTGGTATATAGTTTTCAGTTTTATTGCTAATATTTGTTAATGCCATATTTAAATATACATCTAAATTTAATTCCGATGTTTTAAAGAAGGGGAGTGCTAAAAATTTGAATAATTCATCTCTAAAAGAATGCTCAATAAACGCCGTAAATACTCTATCTCCAAAAACTTCTCCTACATCCAAAGAACGGAACGAAAAATCTTTTCCTGCAGACGAAATATTACCGGGTAGTGCATACATATATTGAACGGGTACAGTACCGGAAGAACTTACCCCTTTAAATTCAAATCTAAGCGAGGCACTTCTAAAAGTATTTAACCTTCCCTTTAAAGCCAAGTTAAATAAAGTAAAATCACTTTTTGTTTTTATTAAGTCGTTATTGCTATATAATACATCTCCGCTTAATATTGCAAAAAAGTTACTCATTCCTACTCTTCTAATAAATAACCCGTCAATAATATAATTCCTAAAATCTAATTCAAACCCAGATTTTAATGCCGCAATTTTACCGTCATTAATGCTTAAGTTAACCGGATACTTTTTATCTTTTTTGAAA
>CALGLM010000490.1 GCA_937930275.1 uncultured Ignavibacteria bacterium | reverse complement strand
CGGCGTGTAAATTTTTCGGCTCCGTCAGGATTAACCATAGGAACAAAGTATATTGTAAGCTTATTTAGTAAAAGTTCTTTAAGTTCGGTAAATTGAGTTTTATTTTCAAAAAAGTTAAATAAATCTAACAAAGCCATAGTTGCGGTAGCTTCGTCACCATGCATTTGTGACCATGCAAAAACCTTAATATCACCGCTACCGATAGAAAGCATATTTATTGAACGCCCTTCTATTGATTTGCCTACTTGTTCAAACTTAAAAACTTTGTTGGCGGCTTTTTCTTTTAGTATTGGCAATAAATCGGAATGGGTGAAACGTTTTACGGTAATTCTGTTATCTTTAAAGTTATCGTAAGTATTATATAAATCATTAATCGGTAAGCTTTGTGCAAACAGGGGAGCCAAAATAAAAACAAACAATGCAAAAAATATTGATTTTTTATCCATTTTTACGCTAAATTTAATTAAACAATTTTAGTATATAATATAATAATAAATTAGGAAAAAATTATGTCAACGGCAAAATTAAAATTAGGTTCTTTTATTCCTCAGTTTAATTTAGTTTCTGTAAACGGGGAATTTTATTCTAATAATTCGTTTTCTGATAAAAAAATTTTAATAATTGTCTTTAGCTGTAACCATTGCCCTTACGTTCAGGCATATGAAAAACGGTTAATTGCATTGCAAGATAAATTTACTAACGATATTGCAATAATTGCAATTAACAGTAATGATGAAGTAGGATATCCCGAAGATAGCTTTGAAGAAATGAAAAAACGTGCTTCAAAAGTAGGGTTTAATTTTCCGTATTTACGTGATGAAAGTCAAGGAGTTGCTAAAAGTTTTGATGCTACCCACACTCCCGAGATATTTGTGTTTGATAAAGAAAGGAAGTTGATATTTCACGGAAAAATTGACGATAATTGGCAAAATGAAAATTTAGTTAAAAACCGATATTTAGAAAACGCAATAATCGAATATTTAAAAGATGAAGAAATATCCGTACCGGAAACTTTTACTATCGGCTGCACAATTAAGTGGAAATAAGAATAATAATCGGCATCTTAAATAAAAATACTTAAAATACTTAATACTTGATATTTTTTCTCTTGACAAATATATTTTTTTGTTATAAATTTAAACATGTGTTTTAAACAATTGTTTGAATTTGTAAAATGAAAGAAGAAAAAGAAAGTACAAAAGAAAAGATTCTTTACACTACTCTGCAGGTTATTGAAAACGAAGGAATTAACGCAGTTACGGTAAGAAAAATTGCTTCGGCAGCAGAGGTTAATGTAGCAGCCGTTAATTATCATTTCGGAAGTAAAGAAGAATTGCTGGAAAAAGCTATGGAGTTTTCGCTTTATAATGCGTTTAAAGATCCGTTACACGAAATTGAAGAAAACAAACTTAGCATTAAACAGGCAGTCTATTTTTTACTGCACGATTGGTTTGAAGGAATGATAAAATATCCGGGTATTTCAAAGGCTCAATTATTTAAACCCTTTATTAGTAATAATTACGAATCGTTATTTGTTGTTAAACTAAATTTATTTTTGGAAAATTTCATTTCTAAACTTAAAGATAACGGTGAACTTTTTGACGAGCATAATTTTAGGCTATCAATTGTTCAAATAATTTCGGCAATAATTTTGCCCGGTATTATGCCCAATTTGTTCGGTCAGTTTTTTAAAACCGATTTAACAATTAAGGAAAATAGAGAAGAATACGTTCAGTTTTTGATTGACAAATATTTATAATAATTAAATAACAATTACATTAAAAAGAGGTGGTGTCTCTTTAAGGGGATAACTATGCACTTTTTAAGATAGGAAGGGAAAAAATGTTTAAGTATTTTTTAATTTTAGTTTTAATTTATTCAAGTTCAGTAAATGCCCAAGATAAACAATTAACGGGAATAATAGAGGGTACGGTATTAGATAAAGAAACAAAGTTACCTTTAATTGCCGCAAATGTAATGTTGGAAAATAGTACAATAGGCGCAACAACAGATGCGGAAGGAAAATTTGTCATTAAGTCGTTAAACGTTGGAAGTTATAGTATTAAAATAAGTTACATGGGATATCAGCTTATTATAAAAACCGATGTTATTGTAAAATCGAGTAGAAGCACGGTATTATTAATTGAACTTCAACCGTCATCATACCAAACAGAAGAAATAAATGTTAACGCAGGTTATTTTATGGAAGTTGAATATCAAACTGTTAACTCGCTAAATTTTTCGTACGAGGAAATTAGAAGGTCACCGGGGGCAGCAGGTGATGTTAGCCGTATTATGATGAGTTTACCGAGTGTTGCAAAAGTAAACGACCAATCCAACAGTTTAATAGTAAGAGGCGGAAGTCCGTTGGAAAACGCGTTTTATATAGATAATATAGAAATTCCAAACATTAATCATTTCCCTACGCAAGGAGCTTCGGGGGGACCTATAGGAGTACTAAATGTAGATTTTATTAATGACGTAAATTTTATTTCGGGAGGATTTTCAAGTACCTTCGGCGATAAATTGTCATCTATAATGGATATAAAGTTTAGAGAAGGAAACAGAGAAAATATTGAAGGACAATTAGATTTTAATTTTGCCGGCTTTGGCGGAGTAATAGAAGGTCCGATAGGCAACAACGGTAGTTATATGCTTTCATTAAGACGAAGTTATTTCGATTTATTAGTTAAATCAATTGATATCGGAACATCAATTCCTCCAAGTTACGGCGATTATCAATATAAAATAGTTTATGATTTAAATGATAATAATAAACTTTCTTTAATTGGAGTTGTAAGTGACGACCATAATAATCCCACACAAAAAGCGGCAATAGATGAAGATATGATTTATTACGGACCGCAAAAAATATGGGTGCATACAAACGGAATAAACTGGCAAAAAATTTGGGGCAAAATAGGTTATTCAAATACTTCTATTGCATTTACTTCAAATTTATTTAATGAAACATATTACGAAACAGGTTCGGGGTTGTTTTTACGAAAAAACGACTCGTACGAAAATGAGCTAAAAATAAGAAACATTAATTATTTAAGATTATTTACTGATCTAAGTATAACGTTTGGAGCGGATTATAAATGGCTGAAATCAAACTACAATAATCAATACGGAAAATATACGGATGCATTGGGAAATGCAACTCCCGAAGTA
>CALGLM010000489.1 GCA_937930275.1 uncultured Ignavibacteria bacterium | reverse complement strand
GATTACGTACGGTGACTGGAGTTCAGACGTGTGCTCTTCCGATCTTTATCATATAACAATCTGTTTCGTTTATTTATAAAATATTTGTTTCTCAAAATTCATTTTAATCACACAAATCACAATTCAGACATTAATACAATATTGTTTTTTGGAATAATTTGGTGTGACTTTAAGAATGTAATTTTACTTTAAGTCGAATACAATTACTTATCAAAACTATTAAATATTACAGCAAAGTTTAGCAATAATTTTTTCATTCAGGGTATTAAAACCATAATTCAAAAATTTAACTTATTTATATGATAGAAATATCTTATATTAATTGTTTACATATTATACAATTACAAAAAAAACTATAGGTAGTTTATGTCACATCTTTACAAAAGAATGATAAGCGGAATATTTATGTATTCGTTTATTATTTTATCATTTTGCGTTTCTTCCCTTTTTGCAGAAAGTGTAACGTTAAAGGATGGAAGAGGCGGAGTTAATTTAAACTTAATTTCTGTTGATTATTCGGCTACAAGAATTGAATTTACTTTTAATTCGTTCGATTACAACAAAGTAGATATTAACGGAAAAGATTTTATCTATATTACTGCCCCAAATGCACATCAATTATTAGAACAAGGAGCACCAGATTTACCGATGTTTCGTAAAAGTGTTATAATTTCTGATGAAAAAGGAGTTTCTTACAGAATTATAGCTGCAGAATACGAAACCAAAAAATTAGGTTCATTAGCTCCGTCAAAAGGAAATTTTACACGAAATATTGATCCGGAAACAGTACCTTATACTTTTTCTTCTATTTTTAATTCGGATAACTTTTATCCTACATCAAATTTTAGCTTAAGTACACCTTATATTGTTAGGGATTTAAGAGGCGTTACAATGCAGTTTAACCCTATTCAATATAATCCGATTTCAAAAGAATTAAAAATTTGCACACGTTTAGTAGTCGATGTTATTAATGACGATAACGTTAAAGCAGAAAATCCCTTATTAAGAAATAAACCTTTTACCGGCGTAAGTAAAGAGTATGATGATATTTATTCAACATTATTTGCTAATTACGGAAATGAAGGACTAAGATATAATTTTATCCCTGAACCGGGAAGATTATTAATTATTTATGCACAAAATTACGAAAACGAAGTAAATACTTTTTACAATTGGAAAGTAAGTAAAGGTATTCCTACTTTAAAGGCAGTTTATCCTACAGCTACCGGCACGGGTGCGGCAGCCATAAAAACTTATATTCAAAATTTATACAATAGCACGGAAAGTGTTACTTATATTATTTTAGTAGGTGAAGCCGCAGATATCCCTTATTTATCCGGTCAGTACGAATCTGCTCCGTCAGACCCATGTTATGTTAAATTAGCAGGTTCGGATGCTTATCCCGATGCTTTTATAAGCAGAATTTCTCCAAAATCAACTTCTAACTTAGCATATATATTTGAAAAAATTAGGAAATACGAAGACGAACCTTTTACGGGTGCAAGCGCAAGTTGGTACTTAAAAGGTATGGGTGTTGCAAGTGACGAAGGAACCCCGACTGATTGGCAGCGAGCAAATTTATTAAGAGATATGTTTTTAAACAACATGCATTTTACAAGTGTTGACCAAGTTTACGATCCGGGTGCTTCAAGCTCAACAGTTACAACAAACCTAAACGAAGGCAGAAGCGTTATTAATTATATAGGTCATGGTTCCGGTACTTCTTGGGGAACTACAGGATATAGCTCAACCACAATAAATGCTTTAAGTAACGGATACAAAAACCCGTTTGTTTTTGACGTTGCTTGCTTAAACGGTAATTTTACACTATCGGAGTGTATGGAAGAAGCATGGTTGCGTGCAGGTGATCTAACTAATCCCAAAGGAGCTATTGCGGTTTACGGTTCAACAACTAATGCAAGCTGGGTACCCCCTTGCGACATGCAAAGCCACGCAATGGAATTGTTGACTAATCGTGAAAAAATGACTGTTGGCGGTGTTTGCTTTAGCGGTTTAATGTACGGAATGGATGTTAACGGCGGCAGCACCGGTGAAGGATTAAAAATGATGGAACAATTCCATATTTTTGGCGATCCTATGACTAAATTAACATTTGGATTATATCCGGATAGTACGGCACCGACTCAAATAACTAATTTAAGTACTTCAAACCCGACATCAGACGAAATAATGGTAACTTGGTCTGCTCCAATGGATTCATCAATTGGCGGTGTTATTAGTTACGACTTGAGATACTCGACAAGCCCGATAACAAATAATAACGATTTTTCGGCAGCCCAATCTATTTTACTATCAGGTGACGGAGATGTACAAGGTGCACCTAAATCATATACTTTCAGTAATTTGGGTTTTAATACAACCTATTATTTTGCAATTAAATCAGTTGATATTTGGTCAAACATTTCTGAAATGTCAAACGTTACAACAGCAACAACATTAAATGCACCGGTTATTTCTTGTGCTCCCGATAGTTTTGCTTATAGTATGTTATCAAATAATACAAAAAATGATTCATTAATTATTGCGAACACTTCTACAAATGCCTCAACACTTAAATTTACGGTTGAAACAGCTAACTCAACATTCCCGGAAAAAGCATTACAATTAAATATTACCGCTCAAAACGATTTTACCGAAAAGTTTTCAGGAACAAAAGAAAATCCGATTGAAAACGGCGGAATTAGTATAAAGGGAAGCGGCGGACCGGATAGTTTTGGTTATAAATGGATTGACAGCGATGCACCCGGCGGTCCTACTTACGAATGGAACGATATTTCGACAACCGGTACCGAAGCTACTAACTGGATTGCAACAGGCACTTACTCAGCAAAAGATGAAGGATATACTACAATTAATATGGGTATGAATTTCAAATTTTACGGTAATGTTTATACAACTATTTACGCAACTTCAAACGGATTTTTAACATTTACATTACCTACGGGCTCGTCATTTACAAATGCTTCTATACCTTCGGGCTCGGAACCTAATAATTACATTGCTCCTTTCTGGGATGACCTTGACGGAAAAACTACAGGTAAAGTATATTATAAATCAGAAGGTAACAAATTTACAATTCAGTATTATAACTGGAATAAATACACAGGATCAGGAGTATTAAATTTCCAAATAGTTCTATACTCAAGCGGTAAAATAATGTATTATTACGGAGAATGCACAACAACATTAAACTCGGCAACAATTGGTATTGAAAACACAACCGGTACGGTTGGTTTGCAAATTGTTAAAGATGCAAATTACGTAAAACCTAACTTAGCTGTTAAGTTAAGTGCAGAACCTGAATGGATGTTTATGAATAACATTAATGCTATGCTATATAACGGAAATAGCTCAAAAGTTAGCTTAAACATTAACACCGAAGATTTGGAAGACGGTTTATACTCTTTAGACCTTAAAATTAATTCAAACGATCCTAATCACTCGGTAATTTTAATTCCTGTTAAATTAACAGTAGGTAATATTATTCCTGTTGAATTAGTCTCTTTTAATGCTTCGGTCAAAAATAATTTAGTTACCGTTAATTGGACTACCGCAACAGAAACAAACAATAGCGGCTTTGAAATTGAACGAAAATCAGATAGCAAGAGTTGGGAAAAAGTAGGTTTTGTAAACGGTAAAGGATCAACAACCGAAAAACAAAGTTACCAATTTATTGATGTTCTTGATAATGTAAAAGGTGATAGAGTAACATACAGATTAAAACAAATTGATTATGACGGTAAAACAAGTTTTTCTAAATCAGTGGAAGTATTATTTGCTCCTACAAACTTTAGCTTGGAACAAAATTATCCTAATCCGTTTAATCCTACAACAACAATTAGTTTCGGATTACCTACTAAATCTAATGTATCAATTAAAGTGTTCAACTCGTTAGGACAGATGGTTGATCAATTGATTAACGGTGAATATGAAGCCGGATACCACTCAATACTATTTAACGCTTCTAATTTAAGCAGCGGTATTTATTACTATAGATTAGAAACAGAAGGATTCAGCCAAATTAAGAAAATGGCACTTATTAAATAATTTTGAATTCTTAATTTTTAATTTTGAATGTCCCTATTCCTTAACCGGAATGGGGATTTTTTTTAATGTTAA
>CALGLM010000488.1 GCA_937930275.1 uncultured Ignavibacteria bacterium | reverse complement strand
AATTCACCCGATTGAACACTTACGGTTGCTGCTCCATCCGATGTTTTAATAATTAGTTTACCGTTTTCTTGTACTGCCTGCAGCTCAATTTTGTTTAATCTACCTACTGCATATACACCGCCAATAGATACGTTTGCTACATTATTTTCATCGGTAATAACCGTAACATCAGTCAACTTACTTAATTCTTCCAATGCTTTATCACGGTTATCAAGCAAATCGTTTGCTTGATTTCCCATTATGGAAGCTTCGTATATCTGTTTATTTAAAGTATTAATTTGTGTTAGATAATTATTTATATTGCTAACAGTATCAACAGCTTCTTTTCCGATATCAAGTTTTTGCGTTTCCAATCCTTCGTAAACACTTCTTGCTTTTACAGAAAGCTTTTGTGCGTTTTGAATTACACTTGTTCGTAAAGGCACAGAAGTAGCATTTACTGAAAGTTCTTCAAAAGAGTTTAAGAATCCGGTTAATAAGTTAGACAAACCCAAGTCTGAAGGCTCTGAAAGTAATGATTCGGTTTGGCTTATTATTGTTGATTGTTTTTCGGCTTGGCTTTGCAAACTGTTATAACGAACAATTTGATTATCCAATGCTTGATTTTTTAACCTTTGAATGTACTCAAGCTTAACCCCTTTACCAATAGTTAAACTACTATAGTAATCGGGTTTTTCCGGTCCTAATACAACTCGCTGCCTAACATAATTAGGATTATTGGCATTAGCGATGTTATTTGATGTTACCGCCAACGATTTTTGATATACCGATAAACTTTTTGCAGTTATATCAAATAATGAATTAATAGCCATAATTACACCTTCCTATCAAATAAAGAACGGTTTTTATCTTGATAGACAATTTCCATTAAACTTGTAATAAATTTGCGCGAGTGTTCAATTAAAAACAGATTTTGCCTGTTAACATTCATCACTTCGACTGTCATTTTCTTCAGAATTTTTTCATAACTATTTAATAACTTTAAACCTTTTTCGTCAATATGTTCTTTAAATGTTTTTATAAATACGGATAACTTAAAATTATTTTCATTTTTTCCGTTCAATTTATAAATTTCCGCCATCTTATTTAAGCGTTCGTTTTCGGCTATTTTTACGGCTCTTATAAACTTTTCTTCATCGCTTATAGCCTTTACTAATTGCTCGTCATTCATTTTTACAAGAGCTTCTTGTTTAAGTTTTGCATTGTTCAATAATTGTTCTAAACTTAAACGTAATTTTTCTAAAACAATTAATAAATCTTTAGGATTCATTTTCGCTCTCCCAATTTTTTAAATAACCGAACACACGAGCAACGTATTGCTTCGTTTCGCTAAAAGGAGGTACTCCGTTATACTTATCAACATTTCCGGGACCTGCATTATAAGCCGCTAAAGCTAATTTTAAGTCACCATTATATTGTCGTAACATCTGAGATAAATATTTAGTACCTCCAAAAATATTTTCTCTTGCATCCCATACATTTCTAACGCCTAAGTCTTTTGCCGTACCATCCATTAATTGCATCAACCCTTTTGCTTTACATCTTGAAAGTGCGTTTGGATTTGCGGCCGATTCTGTTAGAATAACGGATTTAATAATATTTTCCGGCACACCAAACTCTTCGGATGCTTCTTTTATTATATCATCATAGTTTTTAAGTCTATCTAACGATGTTCTGCTTGGTTCTACTTTGTTATAACTTACATTATCATCGGTTCTTATATCAGTCATTTTTTCAGTTGTTCTTATAGGTATTGTTATGGGTAATTTTTCACCGGTTAACTTTTGGTAAATCATATCGGCAATACCTAATCCTTTATTTTTGGTAATCATATCCGCAAGCTGGCTTTCATAAAGCACGCTCATCATGTCATTACCAAAACCTTCGCTTTCTTCCCCAAACATTCCTTTCGAGTTTTGGGTCATGCTTTTAATAAGCATTGAAGTCATTAAAGTCTCAAAATCTTTTGAGGCTTGTGCAAGTTTAGTTTTATCCTTAATTCCGCTACTATCCGAAATTTCCGGAGTGCGATTAAAATGCTTGCTTATGTCAGTTATTTTTAGTTTTAAATCGTCCATGGTTTAAATCACTATTAATTCCGCTGATAATGCTCCCGCTTCTTTTAACGCTTGAAAAATTGCAATAATATCGCGTGGAGAAACTTTTAACGAGTTTAATGCTTCCGCAACTTCTTGTACGTTGCTTGCACCTTGTATTGAAACAGTGCTGTTTCCTTCTTGTTCAACTTTTGGTACTAAATTATTTACTACAACTGTCTGCCCCTGCGAAAATGCTTCGGGCTGCGAAACTATAGGAAACGAATTTACGGTAATATTTAAGCTTCCGTGCGATATTGTAACAGGTAATATTTTAACAAATGCACCACTAACAATAGTACCCGTTTTTTCATTTAGTACAACTCTTGCAACGGCATCTTTTTGCGTTTCCAATGCTTCAACAGTAGCTAAAAATTTTGTCATATTATTTTTTTCGGCTTCCGGAACCGTAACTTTAATTTCGGTTGATCCTAATGCAATAGCTGTTCCGTCTCCAAATTTTGTATTAATTGAAGAAGCAATATTATTTGCAGTCGTAAAATCGGGTTCGCGTAATAATACGCTTATTTGGTCAGTCGGAAACTGTCCTCCCGGCATTTCATATTCTAAATTACCTCCGTTTGGAATTCTACCGGCTAAAGAGTGATTTTTAGCTACTCTTCCGCCGCTTCCGGTATTTATATCATAACCGCCAATTGAAATTGGTCCTTGTCCAAAACCATATAATTTGCCGTCTTTTCCCGAAAGGGGAGTTAATAACAAAGTTCCTCCCATTAAACTTGTAGCATCTCCCATTGATGATACTGTTATATCAAATTCTGTCCCCGGTTTAAGAGCATTAGCAACCGTTGCGGTAACCATAACGGCACAAACATTTCGTGTTCTTAAATTAGTTTCGGGCACAGTTATTCCAAATCTCTTAAGCATACTTGTTACAGATTGAACGGTAAAAGTAGAGCGATAACTATCACCGGTTCCGGCTAAACCTACTACCAACCCGTATCCGATAAGCTGTTCGCTATTTACTCCCTTAAAATACGAGATGTCTTTTATTCGCTGAGAATAAATAGAATTGTAAATTAGCAGCAAACTTAAAATAAAAATAAACTTTTTCATCATCATACCTAAAATAGCCAATGAAATAATTTTGTTAACCAACCGGGTGAAGTACTGCGATCAATCATTCCGCTCCCTTCAAAAACTATTTCTGCTTCACTGATATTATAAGAATAAACGGTATTACCTGATGTAATATCACTTGTTCTTATAAAACCTTTAATAGTTACATTTTGGTCTTCACCGTTAATTGAAATTTTACGCGAGCCCTTAATTCTTACCGAGCCGTTGTTTAATACCGAATCTATTACAACACTCATTGTTGTTTTAACTAACCCGCCGGCGCTGCTACTACCGCCGCCTTTAAACTGATTGCTTGAATTTACAGATACGTCAGCACTCCCCATTGAAGTACCGTCACTTGTACCCGTAAATCCAAACCCTATTTTACCTTCCCTTCCGGCATTTAATTGTGCTTGGTTTGTTGCCTGTGATGATTCCACTACTAAAACCGTAACCATATCACCAATACGCACAGCTTTATAATCCGAAAATAACGATGCTGCCGCATTTTCTCTCATATCCTGCGCATATATGTTGAATGTTATAAATACCAATAAACCAAGTAACTTTTTCATATCTATTACTCTATTATTTTTACTATTTCTTTATTTTCAATTTTTGCTTTAAAAATTTTACCGTCATCTCGTTGTACTCTAATAACATCTCCAATTTTACCGTCATCTTTAGCCTTAGCGTCAAAACTTATTTTAATCATTCCGGTTTCTTTTACTGCTTTTACAACAGTTCCTATCAATATTACCGGAAGCTCTTCTACTACATTTGCCTCAATTATCGTTCCTTCTTTTATTGTAAATTTAGCCCTATAAGTTTTATTTTCTCCGAAATCCGAAATAGATTCACTTCTTAATCCTGTTACATCACTTTCCGTAATAGTTACATCTTCTATTTTTACTACTTCCCCTTTTTGTATAGTTTTAATTGCAGTAAAAACATTTTTATAAAGTTTTACTTTTAACGTAACAACAGAATTTGAAAACCTTCCGTCATTTCTTTTAACTTGTACCGGAAGATATAAATATTCTCCCTTAATTTTTATATCTCCGTCTTTATCAAGTATTAACCTGCTATCATCAACCGACTTAAACCCTATAGGAAGTGACGTAACTTCCCATACAATTTTCGAGTATCCGGTTAGCTTAGCGTTAAGGAAATTGTTTAACTCGTCACTGTTACTATTTAAATTAAACAACCCTACAACAAATAATAGCAATGTTATCATTTTATTATGATCTCTTTAAGTTATTTGCAATAGTTAACATTTGTTCAACGGTTTGAACAGTCTTAGAATTTATTTCATAAGATCTTTGAGCCGTAATCATATTAATCATTTCTTCAACTATATCAACATTGGAAGATTCCAAAAAGCCCTGATTAACTTCGCCGTAACCTTCGGAGCCGGCATTTCCCAAAATTGGAGCACCGGATACTTCGGTTTCTGTATATAAATTATCACCAATCGGTTTAAGACCGGCAGGGTTAACAAATTTAGCAAGCTCTATTGTACCTAATTCAACACTATCTCCGCTATAAGTTTTTCCCGTTACAACCCCGTCTTTACTTATAGCTATATCAGTAAAGTCATCAGTGATGTTAAAACCGGGTTCTAAAATTTGACCGTTTGACGTTACAAGCGAGCCGTCTTTTGACAATTTAAATGATCCGTCTCTTGTATATGCTAATAAACCGTCAGCTTTACGAACTTGGAAAAAGCCGTCTCCGTAAATTGCCATATCCAATTTTTGTCCTGTTTGCTGCAAGTCTCCCTGTTTAAACTCTTTTTGTGTTGACGAAGGCTTTACGCCTGTACCCACTAAAACTTTTGAATTTGCATTTTCTACAATACCCGGTGTATCTACGTTTTGTGGGTTAGCCGAAACTTCTTGATAGATTAAATCTTTAAACTCGGCTCTATTTTTCTTAAAACCGGTCGTGTTTATATTGGCAATATTATTTGAAATTACTTCAATATTTATTTGCTGGGCATACATTCCGGCCGCTGCAGTTCTTAAGGCACGTGTTGACATATATTTTTATACTCCTATTATACTCTTCCAATTTCTTTTGATTGACCAAGTACCGTATCAATTGAATTAACTGCTTTTTGGGCAGCTTCAAAATCTTTGCTAATTCTTATCATGTTTTCAAGTTCAATTATCGGATTAGCATTCGATTCTTCCAAGTATCCTTGTAAAATTTCGTAATCTGTTTCGTTTGCAGGTTGGTATTCTTCATCAGGATATTTAAAATTTTGTCCTTCGGTTCTAACTAATAAATTAGGATTTTCAACATTGGTGATACTTAATTTATCAATAATAGTATCTCCTTGTTTAATAATACCGCTTTTAGTAATAGTAATCGGTTTATCTTTTTCAATAATCGAATCCATAATGTTTATAGCTCCGTTGGAACTTAAAACTTTTTGCCCTCGTTCATCAACCAAAAACCCGTCTTCCGAAATATTAAACTTCCCGCTTTTGGTTATCTCTTTACCGTTATCACCTTGAACCATAAAAAATCCGTTCCCTGTAATTGCCAAATCAAAAGGATTTCCGGTTTCGGTTAAATTTCCGTTGCTGAAATCAGTTACAACTTTAACTTGTACACCGTCTTCTCGTGATAAATATTCAGAAAAGGGAACTTCACGCTTAAAACCTGTTGTGTTTAAATTTGCCAGGTTGTTTGCAATTATTTCCATGTTTTTCATTCTGGTGTACATGCTTATTCCGGAATTGTACAAACCTTTTATCATTTCTTATTTCCTCCGCTTATTTTATATACCGCCTTTAGTAATTCTACAGTTAACAAATTTAACTTTGGCGATATATTTTGATCATTTTCCAATCCGCTTAAATGTATCAGTTTGGAATTATCTTTTTTTAATAAGCCTTTTTTTTTGGCAATTTGTATAAACTTTAATTTTTCTTCCATATAAATTTATAAAGCAAATATTATGCCTTAAAATTTAGCATATCGCTTTTAAGTTTATACATCATTTCGGAATTTTGATAACCTTGTTCTAAAGATAAATTTAAGAAAAGACCTGTTTGATGAGCTAAAGTATTTAATATTCTATCAAATCTTTCTTTTATTTCTTTATTAAATACTTCCGGTACCGTAACCTTTCCGGAAAAACCCTTGCCCGAATAATATCCGTTTACACTTCCTATAAAACTATTTTCTTTGCCGCAACGCATATCCAACTTAAAATAATTTGCACCTTTACTTCCTTCTATAAGCTCAATGCTATAAATCACCAAATCAAGCTCTTTATTGTTAAAAACTATATAAAAATCAGGATAAAAATTAAAATTATGATAAATACTTTTTTGAAAAACATACTGCATAATTTTATAGGTAAACGTGTTTAACTCTTCACTTTCGGTTTTTAATGCAATTAGTTTTTCGGAATAATCATCTAAGAATAATACGAGTTTAATTATGTCCGAAATTTTACTTTCGCTAACTGAATTTGCCGTATCTAAATCTACAAAAAAACACTCTTTAATTTTATTGTATATTTCCATAGGCAAATTAAGATTATTTAATCGTATAACCGATTTAAAGATCTCGTTACACAACTTATCGAAAGGAATTTCTTTAATAATCTTTATTTCGCTAAGTATTTCTCTTTTATCCGTATAATCCGAGTTCCAAAGCAAATTTACCAGCATACTCATTTGCATTTCCGTTAAAGTATAATCCGGTTCGCAAATATCAACCATATCTTCAATTTTAGATTTAAGTAATGCTTTTTTTCCGCCTAACAACTTACCTATTAATTCAACATTAAACTTATCCGGCTTAAAACCAAGTTTTTCTGCTAATCCGGCAAAAAATTGCTGGTCAATAAACTTCAAGTGTACAAAATTATCCAATCCTATTACTAATGGATTAGCACTGATAACTTTTCCGAGCATTGTTTCGCCGGTTTTAACCTGAAACGGGAGTTTAGCAATAAAAATATCACCGTTAATAAGTAGCTTAAAACCGTTATCAACTTTTTCAAATACTTTTAATAATACCACACTGTTTTCGGTAGGAGGATTTTTAATTATCCCTTTGCCTGCAATTTTTATTAACGAATCGGAAATAATATTATTCCCTTCTATTCCGGATATCATTTTAATTCACCGGTTAGCAGCTTTAATTTGGCGGCTAAATATACCTCTCCTTTAGAAATTGAATATTGCCTTGCTTTTCTAATTACGTCTTTTCCGCCGTCATTATAATCAATCGGAATTGTTTGAAGCTGTCTGCGTACGGTGGTTAAATCGTTGGTAAGTCCGCAAACAATTTTTTCTTCACGTAATTTTGATATATTAAATTTTAACTTTTTAAGTTCGTTTCTTTTTTTTCCTTTTTTACGTCTTAAATATAAAATGCCGATAGTAATAACCAAGATAGATTCAATTCCGACAAACAAGTATTCAATAATACTAAATCCGCTTTCCGTTTCTTCGTTTTTTTTCGAAATCACCAATGTTTGCAGTTTTTTATCTTCTTCATTTTGTTTTGCTTTTATCTCTTCAATTTCTTTCGCTAAAATTTCTCTAACGTTTACAGAGTCGTTAACATAAGCCAAACTACTATCTGTAGAAATTATTTTTGTGGTATCTGTTTCTTGGGCAAATAACAAATCGGCAAGCAATAATAAGACAATAATTAAATTATACAATTTCATTATATCACCTTACGTTTTAACGGGAAATTACAAGTAATTATCGAGCCTCCTTCTTTAAGATTTTCGATTAAGAACTTACCTTCATGTTTATTCATAAGGTTTTTTACTATTTTAACATTTAAATCCATCTTGATATTTTCGTTTTTATCTTCGTCAAAAGGTTCTAATTTGTTGGTAGTTATTAGTTTTACTACAACTTGTTCGTTTTTATATCTCGTTTGAATTAAGATGCCCCCCGAGCTAAAATTATTTTTCTTAATTAATCCGAATATATTTGTCATTATTTGATAAATATAGTTTTGATGAGTTAATATCGGCGGTAAAACTTCTTCAAAATCAAGTACTATTTCCATACCAGCGTTTTCTAAAGTAGAACGGATTAACTCGTAATAGTCGCTTAATACGGAATTTAAATTACAAGGCTGAATAGTAACATTCTTTTGATTAACCGCAGAAAATTTAACCAAACGGCTAATTACGTTATTTATTTTCTTAACTTGATTTTTAATTTTTATTAAATCATTATTTCCGGTTTCTTCGTGTAACATATCTGCTTGTGATAAAATTACCTGAAGAGGGTTCATAATATCTTCAACTATTCCTTCAGTCAATTCGCCTATGGCAGAAAGTCTAAAATCGTTGCTTAATTTTGCCTGATAAGTTTGTAATTCGTCATAAGTATTGTTTAGTCTTCTCTTTAATATAAGTTTATCAACTTTAGCAATACTTAACGATAAAATTGTATTAATAAAATGTTTATCGTACTCGCTAAAATTATTTTGACTTAGACCTGTTAAAACAACAAAAACTCCTTTTTTAATATTTTGCTCATACAAAGGGAACAAGATATAGTTTAATTTTGGACCTTGACTGTTTAAACTTTTTAACTCGGGAAGCATAATCGGTTTATGCGATTCGAAAAGGATTGTTAAAATCCCTTCGTTGTAATAGTTGTTAATTACTTCGGAAATTTCGGTAGGTTTGTTATCGGGCGGATTAAGCCTTCGCAACATGTCATCAAAATATAAAAGTTCTCCATCTTTAACCGGAATTAACTTACGGACTGCATTTTTTAATACATTAACAAAATCCGGAACAGTTTTAACTTCTTCAAGTTCTTGCGAGTAACTTAATAAACTTTGAAATAAATGTGAGTATTTTTCAACTAAAACATTTTGACCGTTATCTCCGGTTGCTCTAAAAACAGTGGATACTTGTCCGTTTTTACCGTTTTCGGCGTCCAAATCTTCAAGAGACTTATAGAACGGCTCAAAACTTTCCGTATTTTGTTTATGTAAGCGTAACATTTATACCTTAATTGTTTTTATTTCCTCCTCAAAAAGTGTTCCGTAATTTGAAATAAACTTTTCAAGTTCATCCATACCTTTAAATTTAAGAATTTCAAGAATTCCTTCATCTAAAACGTAGTTTTTATCCCAATAAAAAGCACCTATGTTAAATTTTTGCGTCATATAATCAGCCAAGTGTACAATAGCAGCCAATACCTGATTTTCTGTTGCCGTACTCGGATGATGATGGTTGTTTATCGAGTCACATAAATGGCTTGGCAAATTCCATTTGTTTGTAAGGAATTTTCCCATCTCTTGATGAGTATATCCTAAAATTTCCTTTTCTGCATCCAAACAAAAAACGTTGCTAATTACTCGATTATAAATTTCTAAAAACGGAGTATGGAAATATTTATGCATTACCGGAACACCTAAATCGTGCAACAATCCTGTAACAAAAGCTTCACCGCCAAACCTATAACCCAAGTCTTCGGCAATTCGTTTGGAAGCATTTCCGCATAATAGCGAGTGTAACCAAAATTCTTTTTGTTCTAAGTACTTATCGCTCTTATTTTTAAACGACTCGATCATAGATAATGCAATAACAATATTTTTGATATCCTGATAACCTATTATCAAAATTGCAAAATCAATAGTGCTTACTTTACGAGGCAGACCGTATAAAGGTGAATTAGCTATAGATAATATTTTTGTTGCCAAACCCGGATCTTTACCTATTTTTTTACTTAATAATGCAGTGTTTGTATTAGGATTATCTAATAACTTAGATACCTCTAACATTATTTCCGACATCGAGGGTAAATTGTAAATATTCGATAAAACCAGCTCGGTTTTTCTGCGTTTTTCTAAAATAACCTTATCTTGTACGTTTTCTGCCATATCAATCTCATATATTTAATGATTCAATTTGACTATTTACTAAATCTTTATAGCTTAATATAAATTGCTCTAAATACTCCTCGTTACCAAATTTAAGTATATCAATTATGGCACTATCTATCGGTAAATTTTTATCCCAATAAAAATCACCTATTTCAAACCTTTGTGTAATAATATCTGCTAAATGAATAATTGCAGGAACTACGGGATCTGTAGGACATTTACTTGGTTCGTGATGATATTGTACTGAATTTGCCAACCCGACCGGTAAATTCCATTTATCAATCAAAAATCTGCCTATTTCGGTATGCGGCATTCCTAAAACTAATTTTTCGGTCTCATAAATTGATAATCCCGATATATCTACACTATCCGTAATTTCATTATAATCGGTATTAAAATACTTAAAAATAATCGGTATTCCTAAATCATGTAATAAACCGGAAGTAAATACTTCGCCCCCTGTTCTATGCCCCAAATCATCCGCAATCTTTTTTGCTAATGTTGCTATCATTAACGAATGAACCCAATACTTTTGTTGATCAAATTTTTCTCCTTTTACCGATTTGAAAGCATCAATCATGCTTAAAGCAATAATTATATTTTTAATATGATTAAAACCCAGAATAATTATTGCAAAATCTATTGTGGAAACTCTTCGCGGAATTCCGTATAAAGGCGAATTAGCCAAGCTTAATATTTTTGTTACCATAGCTTGGTCTTTATTAATAATTTTTGCCAATTTTGTTGCACTGGCTCCCGGGTCTTCAATTATCCTATTTACCTCGTTAATAATAGTCGGAATTGAAGGTAAATTGTTAACCGAAGACAATAACGCTTCTACTTTTTTCACCTTTTCGGCTTTCTCAATTGTACTGTTATTGTACATATTTTCCCTGTAGTTTTTCTTTCAGCTCTTTTATTACTCTCGTATGCACCTGCGATACACGCGATACAGTAATCCCCAATAACTCCCCAATCTCTTTATAGTTTAAATTTTCATAATAATACAAGGCAATTAACTGCCTATCTCTTTCATCAAGCTCATTTATTGCGTTAACAAGTATTTCTTTCTGCTCTTTTTTTTGTAACGATTCATCCGGTAGTTCGGTATCTGCCGGAATAGTTTCGTTTAATGTATATACTTCCGCACCTTCAATTTCGTTTGTAAGAGAAATATTTTTAATATATTCGGTTTCCCCTAACGAATTAATTCGAGGTTTTACCTGAAGTTTTCTAATTTCATCAATTATTTTTCCTCTTATCCTCTGAATGGCGTAAGTTTCAAACTTAGTACCAAAATTCGGATCAAATCTATCTATTGCTTCACTTAAACCTTCAATTCCGAACTGAAAAAAATCTTGCTCGTCCACAATATCAAATGTTACAAAATGATAATTGTGTATTACATAATGTACCAAGCTTGTATAATTAGACATAATTTGTTTTTTTATGTCCGAGGATTTAGTTTCGGTAAATTTAATCCACAACTCGTTATTATTCATGGTCTATTCCCGAAATTTTATCCTTCATTTTTTGTGCTTTTTTTAATGAAGTTTGATTAATTGCTTTAATAAATAAAATAGCCAGAATTGTAAACATAAACGTTACAACAAAAAAAACCGCAAACGAGCGTTTTAGTACTTCAACTATATCAAGTCCTTGCTGGCTATATATTATCAACGAGATAAAAAATACCAACAAGCCTAATGACATTACTATTCTATTCATCTTAAGTATTTCAATATATATAATTCACTATTCAAAGAATATACCAAGTATAATTTAATAAAAAAATTATATTGATAGTAATTTTTTTTAGTATAAAATAAATTTTTATTAAATAATTTAATAAAAATTAGAATAACAATAAATTAAAATTTAAATTCTTCAATTTTTTATTCAATTTATTATTGTTTAAGGGGCTTGGTAATACCAATAATATTCTTACATAATCCTTTTATTTGTTGCATTACTTTAGTATTTGGATATTTAGCAACAAACAATTCTTGACTTAATATTGATCTGTTTACATCAGGCGAGTACTCAACAATTCCCAACAAATCAAGTTTCTCTCTTAAAAAATGAGACGAAGCTTTATTTAAATTTTCAAAAGCATTATTTCCTTCTGCTAAACCGCTGCATCTATTAACTATTACCAATTTTTTATTTCTTACAAATCCTTTATTAAGTAATTTAATAATTACATAAGCATCCATTATCGAAGTCGGTTCGGGATTTGTGACTAAAAAGATATAATCCGAATTAGATAAAATTGAAAGCACACCTTCGCCAGCTCCGCTTCCCGTATCCAAAAAAATGTAATCGTACTTGTAAGAAAGTTTTTTTATTGCCTCAAATAATGCGTTAACATTATTTGCCATTAATTCGGGATGATCAACTTTTCCGCTCTCACCAAAAATAAAATGCAACATAGGCTCGTACTGATAAATAGTATCTTCAAGTAAACTTCTATTAACAAAAAAATCATATACAGACGCACTTGGCTTTATATTAAGAATGATATTTACATTACTTAAATTTGCATCTAAATCAATTACAAGAACTTTTCTGCGTAATTTGGATAAAACATATGCTGTGTTAACGGTAATAAATGTCTTTCCGGTTCCTCCTTTACCACTTGTAAAAGCAATAACCGGACATGCAAATTTCGATTTACCGTCATGTTTGTTTAAACTTGCTAATTCCTGAAGTCGTTCTGCTTGTCCTAAAATCAATTGATCCTACCTGTATAAATCATGTTTGCAATAAAATCGGGTTCGGCGGCAATTATATCATCCGGAATTACTTGTCCGTTTGTTAAGTACTTTATAGGTACTCCAAATGCATTAACTACATTTAATATGTTTCCGTATGTAACCGCTTCGTCCAATTTAGTAAAAATAACCCCGTTAAAATTAAATCCCTTAAATTTACTTGCAACATCAATTAAATTTTTGGTTGATGCGGTACTATTAAGCACTAAATAAGTTTCATCCGTTTTAACCGCATCTAAAAAATCTTTTATCCCTTTTAATAGAAGTGTGTTTTTTTGACTTCTACCCACCGTATCTATAAACACCAAATCTTTTTTCTTAAATTTAGAAAGCAGCTTAGGCATTTCATTAGGCTCGTAAGCAACTAAAAGTTCGATATTACTAACTTCCGAAAAAATTCTTAACTGATCTAATGCTCCTAAGCGATACGTATCAATAGATATTAAGCCAACATCAAGTTTGTGTAAAATTTTTGAAATAACTGCTAATTTTGCAATACATGTGGTTTTTCCTACGCCGGTTGGACCAATTAAAGCAATTACTTTTGGTTTTTTGCTCTTGCTTACTTCAAATTTACTTGTGCTTATCATACTACTAATTACGGAAGTTACATATTGTTCAATATTATCTTCTGTTAAAAATGCAGTATATTTTGAAAGTTGGTCAACAATAATGTTAACTACTTTTTTATCAATATCTCTTTGCAATAAAGTATCAGCAATACTTTTTAACTCGCTTTTTATTGTTATCGAATCATCTTCAAACGCTTTTTTGCTTTTAACCGGTTTTTCGCTAACAGTTTCTTTCGAGTTTACTCCGTAAACTTTTTCCGTAATTTTTTTTAATTCGGTTTCAAACGTTTTTGGTTCTTCTTTTACAACTTTTTTTGGTTCGGCAGTTACATTTTTTTTTGGCACATCATAATCGTCTTCAACTCCGCATGTAACTTCAAAATATTTTTGTTTGCCGCTTCCGGCGATAGGTTCAACAACACGAGTGCTTAAAATAACAGCGTCTCCGCCTAACTCTTCTTTCATTCTGTTAATTGCTTCTTTTAAAGTACTTCCTATATACTTTTTTATCTGCATTCTTATACCTCAATTTTTCCTATAAATTCAATTTCCACATTTGGCGGTAATTCTGTATATGAAAGTACAATAATATCAGAAAAAGTTGAATTAATCAACCTATAAAAATAAGGTCTTATAGTTGCAGAGGTTATTACGATAGGTAAAAATCCCATTTCGCGGAATGAATTAAGGACATCTATTATCGAACGATTCAATTCGTTTAACATATTTGGCGTTAAACCCAGTGTTTGAACTGCGTCTTTTTGCTGTTGTAGCGAACTTGTAATAAATCCTTCAAGTTTTTCGCTTAATGCTGCCGCATGAATTATTCCGTTACTATCTTTATAAAGATTTGCTATAGTATCACTTAAAGAGTGTCTTACGTATTCTGTTAATACATCAACATTTTTTGTGACTTTGCTGTAATCAATTAACGATTCCAATATTTGAACTAAATCTTTAATTGGTATTAATTCTTTTAGTAAATTTTGTAATACTTTTTGTATCACGCCAAGCGATAGAACTTCGGGATTGATATCTTCAATTACAGCTGGATACTCTTTCTTCAAATTTTCCAATAACTGTTTTACTGACTGACGAGATAAAATTTTATCAAAGTTCTTTTTAATAGTTTCCTGTAAGTGTGTGGATAAAACCGAAATGCTATCTACAACTGTAAATCCTACTAATTCAGCTCTATCTTTTTCTTGCGAAGATATCCAAAATGCATCTAACCCAAATGCAGGGTCTTTTGTAGGAATGCCTCCAATTTCTTCTGAAATATGCCCCGGATTCATCGCCAAATACCTATCGCTGTAAATTTCGTAATTTGCTACAATATTCCCCTTAATTTTAATAATATATTCATTTGGACTTAATTGTAAGTTATCTCTTACACGTACCGGAGGAACAAGTACACCATACTCCAATGCTATATATTTACGGG
>CALGLM010000487.1 GCA_937930275.1 uncultured Ignavibacteria bacterium | reverse complement strand
CGTTTTTGGATTCTTTAGCAGATAAATCATACTATTTCGAAAATTATCATACATCGGGCATTCATACATATTGCGGAACGTTTTCTTCATTATTCGGTCTGCCTACTCTGTTTAAAAATCACCCGATGAATTTACCTTCAATTCCCTACGCCGGGGGATTTGCGTCTGAATTAAAAAAATACGGATATAAATCGGTTTATTTTACAACGCATGATGATCAGTTTGATAATGCCGGCGGTTTTATGTACGGTAATGATTTTGATTCCGTAATATCAAAATCCGATTATCCTTCGGATAAAATTTTAAGCACATTAGGCGTACCCGATCATTATATGTTTGAATTTAGTTTACCAATTATAAATAAAATAAATAAAAACGGCAGCAACTTTTTTATTTCGCTTCTTACAAGTAGTAATCATGGACCCTACAAAATTCCGCAAGATATAAGTTTTAAACCTAAGAATAAAGAAATTACCGATGCAATAGTTGAGTATAGCGACTGGAGCATAAAACACTTTTTTGAAATGGCAAAAAAAACAGAATGGTTTGAGAATACTATTTTTATATTAACTGCCGATCACGGAACTTTAAAGAATGCGGAGTATGATTTCCCTTTGTGTTTAACGCATTCACCATTAATTATTTACAGTCCGAAATTTGAAAAAGAGGCTAAAGTATTTACAGCACCTGCAGGTCAAATTGATATTTTTAGCACTGTTATGGGGTTATTAAATGTTTCGTATGTTAACAACTCGTTAGGGTATAATTTATTAAAAGAAAAAAGAAAGTATATTTACTTTTCCGCTGATGATAAAATAGGATGTTTAAGCGATGAATTTTATTTAATTATTAGCAGTGATAAAGAATACTTATACAGATATAAAAATAATGATTTAACAAACTATATTACCGAATATAAAACGACTGCCGATAGCATGAAGCAGTATGTTATAAATATGCTTGTAGGGAGTGATTATCTAATAAAATCAAATTTAATTAAGGTTGATAGAAGATGAGTAATAACCTTAATAAAAATATAATAATTGAAAAAGCAAAAAAGTTTAGTGATTTTTTGAATACAAAAAATTTTGAAAGTTATGTAATAAGCGAATCATTAAGAGAATATAACGTTAAAATTAGTATAAATAACCTTCATAAAGGAAATTTGTACTACAGTCCAAAAGCAAATCGGTTTAAATTGGTAACCGGTGAAATAAAAGACCCCGTTATAGAAGGAAGTATTGAAGACTTATGGTCGGAATTTAATAGCGAAACAGTTACTAAAGTTGCCGATCAGCAGTATTTTAACGAAGTATATAATAACTTTACTCATATTTATGTTGACGGTTCATTTAAAAACGGAGGATACGGTTACGGATATGCGGTTATTAAAAATGATACGGTAGTATACAAAGAATTCGGGGTTGTAGAAGACGAAGTTTTTAGAACACAGCGAAATATAGGCGGAGAATTTGTTTCGGTATTAAATGCACTTAATTATTGCAAAAAGAACAAAATTGACAATGTTATTATTTATTTTGATTACTGGGGTATCTCAAAATTTGTAAACGGAAGTTGGAAACCAAAATCCGAAAGTTCCGAAACTTATGTTCTTAGATTTAAAAGTATTGGTATTAATCCGGTTTTTGTTAAAGTTGAAGCACATCAATCGGTTAAATGGAACGAATACGTTGATTATTTAGCAAAACAAGGGAGTGATTTAGATCCGAATAAAAAAATATATGAAGCCGAGTTTGAAATAAAATACCGAGAGGCTTACGATATTGCCGAAAAATTTAGTACGTTATTGTTGTCAGAAGGGATTGAAAACGAAATATTAGTAGGTAAAAATATGTACGGAAGCAGAATAAAAGTAAACTTGGAGGCAAAATCTAATATTTACTTTGATATTTACGACAGTAATAAAAGAAAAGTTAACGAGCCGTATATATCTAATGCAACAAGCGAACAAAAAAAACTACTAATAGATAAATATTCGGAATTTCTTAAAAAAAATATTGGTTATTAATACGATTTTGTTTGATTAATAAAAAAAAACTATTATTTTATATATTAATTATCAAAAAAATAAAAATAATTTAATTAACATATTTAGGAATAGTTAAAAAATCAAACAGTAGGTTTACTATGGCAAATTTAATTGATTCTGCTCAAAAAATTGCACAGTTAACAAAAGAGGCAAAAAACCAGAATAATCATCCTAATTACAAGAAGATTATTGAGGTTTACGATACCGAAATTAAAAATCAATTTTTAAAAGATGAAATTCTTAAAAATGAATTTCTAATTAAAAATATTTTTAATGCATATAAAGGTATAGCAAAGCACGAAGAAGCGGCGGTATTTGTAATTAATCAATTAAATTACAAGTTAACCCCAAATACCGATAACTATTTTTTAAGCTCGTTTGGCTGGAACTTGTTTTTTATGCTAAAAAACGCAACCAGAAGCGAAGATGAAAATGATATAGAAACATCGGTAGTTTCAAATCATCAAAGTAATCTAAAAATTTCCAAAGAAGACTTATTGGAATATTTAACGACACTAATTAAACTGTTAAATATCGAAAACCCAAAAGAATCAAATTTGCGAGTTAGAGTACTATTCCAATTTATTAAGTACGAAAAATCGAACAACACTCCAAATTGGACTGCAATTAATGAGTTGTTAGATCATCTTGATCCCGAAAAATTAGATAATACTCCTCAGTTAATTACTATTAAAAACGGACCAAAAGCAGGCAGAGAAATTGAATTGGCAACCGATTTAGAGAACTGGTATTCGTATAAAACAAAATCATTAATTGAAATTGAACATTATTTGGAATGTATAAAAGTTTGTGAACATGCATTAAAAGTTATTCAAAAATTCCATTACGATAACGAAGTGTGGATAAAAAGAAGAATTGCTATCAGTAAACTTAGATTAGGAGAAACAGCGGAAGGAATAAATTTACTATTTGACGTACTTTTAAATAAAAAAGAATGGTTTATTTTTAAAGAATATGCAGAAGAAATTTTAAAAACAGGAGATAACGAAAAAGCTCTTAAGTATGCAATTGACGCCGCTTTAATGAAAGGAGATTACTTGTTGAGGTTGGATTTGTTCAGATTAATTTCCGAAATACTGGTTAAAAAGAATGAACCCGAATTAGCAAAAAAACATTTAATTGCAGAATTATTATTGCGAATTGAAAAAAAATGGAGAATTCCGGAATATTTGGAATCATTGCAAGCCGAGTTAGCAGAAATAAATCCGTTGCCAAGCGCAAAAGCTGCAATCGAAGAGTTGAAAAAATATTGGAGAAGTGCACTTCAGCCCGGTACAATAAAAAAGATACTACATGACAAGCGTTTAGGATGGATAAAAGGGACTGCAAAAGAGTATTTCTTCCGTTTTTCGGTTGTTGACGGTGCAGTTGCCAAATTAAAAGAAGGGGACAAAGTGTTATTTAGCTCGTGCCCTGGAATTAACAAAGTGAAAAACTCGTTAGAAGAAGATGCAATTTATATAATTGCCGAATAGATTATTATTAAAAGAGGTTTCATTAAAAGTCACTTTTTGTACATTAAAAGAATTTCCAATATCCCCCTTTCTTATTTCGTAGATAGGGGGATTTTTTTAGCCATACTAAAGTCAATAGTTGTCGATTATTAAAACTAAGAATTTAATATTCCTTAATAAATAAATCAGAGAAAAATTATTACCTAATTCGATTTAATTTAAGCATTCGGGAATGCAAAATATACTTTTCTCTTTTTTGATTCATCTCGATCTTAAATTTAAATCAATTCCGCAACACTATAATTTCCTTTAAGTTGAACCAATAGTTTGTTAGGAAATACCTCATCAACATCTTGATTATGAGTAACAATAAATATTTGCTTAAAGTCGTTAGAAACAACTTGTAATGTGTTAACCAAGTCTTCTCGTCGGTTTTTATCTTGGCTACCGAAAACCTCGTCCAATGCCAAAAAACCCATGTTTTTTCTTCCGCACAATGCTGCAATTCTTTTACTTATTGCAATACGCAAACATATGGAAGCAAGGTCTTTTTCTCCGCCAGAAAGTGTTTCTACAGGAACATCAATACCGTCACGATTAATGTAAAAATTAAAATCAGGGTCAATTCTTAAGCCCGAGTATCTCCCTTTAGTTATTTCGGTAAATAGTTTATCAGCACTTTGGGATATTATAGGTAATTCTTTTGATTGTAGTTTAATTTTAAATTCTTTAATAAAATCTACAAGTTTATTAAATGTTTTAATTCTTGTCTCAATTGCTTCTTTTTCAATTCGTTTTTTTGCGTCATCATTTAATGTTTTTGTAATACTTTTTATACTATTTTTCACGTTGTTAATATTTATAGTAATTTCGGTTTTCTCGTTATTAACTTTCGTTAATTCTTTTACTTTGGCATCTCTTTCGTTTCTAAGTTCTATTAAAGAAGTTTCCTCAAATTTTATAATATCTTTATTTGATTTAAGTAATAAAAGCTCTTTATTTAATTTGTTTATAAGTTCTTCCGTATCGGTAATCTTTTGTTGAATTTCCGGAATTTGTTTGACCAAAGTTTGTAATTTAATATATTTTTCGGCATATGGTTTTAATTCATTTTTCTTTGTTTCAACTTCATTTAATTCGTTTTCGTTAAAAGAAATATTTTTATAATTCTCGTAATCGTTTTGTAAAACACTAATTTCGTTTTTTACTTTACTAACTCGTTTCTCCAAATATTCCAAATTTTGTTTTTTGTTTTTTAGGTCATTTTCGGTTTCTACTAACAAATTTGCTCCTGTTAGTAAATCCGAATTTTTTTGTTTTAATAATTCAATTTCATCGTTTATATTTTTCAAATTTAATTGAATTTCTTCTTTATCGATTTCAAATTTGTTAAGGTTTAATTGGTACTCAGTCAACATTTTATTGTAATATTCTTCTCCCAAAGGTCTATTACATTCGGGACATGGGGAATCAATTCCTAAATTATTAAGTTTTTTGATATATTTGTTTAATTTAGCAATTTCGGATTCAACTAAATCATAACGTTTTTTAATTTCTGTTTTTAGTTCTTCTTTGTTCTGGATTAATTCTTTAACGTGGTTAAATTCTTTAGTAATTCTTTCTTTTTCTTTTTCAATATCAATAAAAGAATTTATGGTATTTTGTAAGGATATAATTTCCGAGTCCAATTCTTTTTCAGATTCCATTTTTTCGGTAATGCTTTTTTCTAAATTAATTTTATTTGCATAATCCGTTTTTTGTTTTAATAACTCAGAATACTTTATTAATGATTTTTCATATTCGTCCTTAAATGACGAAATATTGATTAACTCATTTTTATTTTCTAATCTTTCATTTATAGTCTTTTTATAATCCAAAAGATTTTTTGTTGAAGCGCTAATTCTTTCTTCAACCGAAATAATATTTTTTGTTATTTTATTTACTTCACGCTCTTTCTCTTCTTCAATTTGAATTTGTGATTTAATAGTATTATATAAAGTTTGCAAATTGTTTAAAGATTGGGTAATAATTATTTCTTTTTCTTCATTAACTTTTAATTCTTTGTGTAAATTTTCCTCGTCATTTTTTAATTGCTCTATTTGAGAATCGGTAAGTAGTATTTTACTTAAAGCGTTTAATTCTTTATCGGTCTCGCTTTTTTTATCTTTAATTCGGTCTTCAAGTTTATCAAGTTTTTGTAACCCAAGCATTATTCTAAATTGAACTTGTCTTTCATTTCCTTTCATATCAAGCAAAGCCGTAACTTCTTTTTGCTCCGAGAAAAATGAATTTTTGAAGTTTTTGGAGTCTATTTTTAGCAAACGAGTAATTTTTTTTGTTACTTCGTTTGCCCCGAAAATTGAGGCATTTTCCTCATCGTTAATAAATAGTTCGGCGTTAGGTGTTAGATTAATACCTGTATATTTTCTTTTAATTCTATAAGAATTATTGTTCTCTTCAAAAGATAATTCTACTTCAATCGGTTCGCTACTTTTAGCATTATCATTACGCATCTTATCTTTGTTATATTTGTATTTTCCGTAAAGTGCCAAATAAATAGCTTCAAATATTGTCGATTTTCCTGCTCCGTTTTTTCCAATAAGGCCTGTTAAGCCTTCGGGGAAAGATATTGTACAATCTTTATATTGTTTGAAATTTTTAATTTTTAATTTATTAATTTTCATTACTCTCTTCCTCCTCTATTTCATCCAATATTAATTTAGTAATTTTAGAAGCAAATAAGAATTCATTTTCATCTTCAAATTCGCCTTTCATATTAGAAAACAAATAACCCTCAAAATCAAACGATTCGCTATCCGTAATAATCTCTTTATCCGAATCTTTAAGTTGGTAACTAAGTCTATAAAATAATGAATCTTTAAGCAGTTCTTCCAAATCAGTATTAGTTATTTCGTACCTTTGCTCGTTTTTAGCATCAAGTAACTTAATTAGAAAAATTGAGCCGGGTATGGGGTGCTGATTAATTTGTTGAATTAGATTATTAATTATTTCTTTTTTAGTTAACGAATAACAACTGTTTACGGAAATTTGGATAATAGGTCGCAAATTTAACTTAATAGGTGTAACATTAATAGTATTGTTATACTCAATTATCAAGAAATATTTATCATAATCAATTTCTTTTTCCGAAATTCTTTCGGTGCTGCCGCTATAGTATGTATTGCCGTAATTAGCAAAATGTCTAAATTTATGCCAATGTCCTAAGGCTACATAATCGAAATCGCTTAGCTTGGTTAACACATTTTCAGGCAGAATTCTTTCGCCGCTTTCATATAGCAAATAACTTGGCATTGAGACGTGTGTTATAAAAATATTTGGTTTGTTGTTTTTTAAAATGCTAACGTTATTTAGTTCGCTTAAATATCCTTCTTCGCTGTTAATATGGGGGAGAAAATGTAAGTTAGCATGTTCCGTAATAATCGGTAAATATTTTTCTTCAAAAATAAATTTTACCATCTTAAAAGCATTATAAATACCGTGAATAGGCGTAGTTAAAGCTGTTTTGGGAAAATCGTGATTACCCGCAATAATATATATGGGGATTTGTGCTTTTTCCAATTTTAACAATTGGTCGGTTAAAAATACTAAAGCACGATTCTGTGGTGTTGAACGATGGAATATATCACCGCTATGTATCAAAAAATCAACTTTATTGGAAATTGCATAGTCAATAACTTGTGCAAAGGCATTGTAAACATCCTCTTCGCGTAAGTTAAATTTAGTCTGTTCGTCGTAAATCTCAAAATCGCTAAACCCGAGATGTGAATCACTAAAATGAATGAAAGTAAACCCCATAAATTCTCCTAAATATTTAAAAATTCTTCTTCGTTATACATTACGCCGTTCAATCTAAAGCCAAATACTAAATGTAGCTTTTTATCTTTGTTTGGGAAGCCGCTGAAAAAGGGTAATGCTTTATCAGCCCACGCGGTATTAAAAGCCCAATTCCAAAATAAATCACTATATTTATAAACAATCTCGTCTCCTTCGCCTTCATTATAATCAAGATAAAGAGAGAAGCTGGTTGAAGGCGGATCAGTTGTTTTTACCAAGTTAATATTATAAATATCCGAAGGAAAATATTGCTCTTTAAAAGCGGTTAGTTCGGTATATAAAGTTCCCAATAATTGGTTGTTATCAATTGCCATAATACACTCCTATTTACATGCTAAATAATTAGAGAGCCAAATTTTATGTTTTTCCAAATTTGGTATTAAAATATAAAAATTATTAATATTAAAATACTTATTATTGTTAAAATATTTGTAAAAATCATACAAAAACATTAACTTTAAAAACGGAAAATAAAATAAGACATTATAACCTATATTAAGCTAAATGGCAAATAGTAAAACTAATACCGATACAAAAATAATTTGCTTTCATTGCGGTGAAGAATGCAAATCTGACGATATAGCGATAGGGGATAAATACTTTTGTTGTAACGGTTGTAAAACCGTTTATGAGCTTTTAGACCAAACAGATATGTGCGATTACTATAATTTGGAATCGACACCCGGAATATCACAAAATAAAACATCAAAAAGAAATTTTGATTTTTTGGATAATCAAAGCATTAAAGAAAAGTTAATATTATTTAAGAATAATAGTTTTAGCTCGGCAAGTTTTTTTATTCCGCAGATGCACTGCAGTAGTTGTATTTGGATTTTGGAGAACTTAAATAAATTTAATAAAGGAATAATCCATTCTGAAGTTGATTATCTAAAAAAAACATGTTCCGTAAGATTTAAGGAAGAACAAATCTCCTTAAAACAAACCGTTGAACTATTGGATAGAATAGGATATACTCCGGTTTTTAATTTAGATAATCAAGAACAAAAAAAAGACTCGGATTATAAAAGTCTTTATTATAAGCTTGGTGTTGCCGGATTTTGTTTCGGAAATATAATGCTTTTAAGTTTTCCCGAATATCTATCGTTAGGTGATTTTCAGACAGATAATTTGAAAGTGATTTTTGCATATATAAATTTAATACTTTCTTTTCCGGTATTTTTTTATAGTAGCAGCGAGTATTATATTTCGGCGCTAAAAGGTTTACGTGAAAAAATAATTAACATTGACGTTCCTATTGCACTGGGTGTTTTAGTTTTGTTTTTACGCAGTGTTTATGATTTATTATTAGGTTTTGGACCCGGGTATTTTGATAGTTTAAGCGGGTTGGTTTTTTTATTACTTATAGGTAAACTTTTCCAAAATAAAACGTACGATACATTAAACTTTGAAAGGAATTATAAAAGTTATTTTCCGTTGGCAAGCACAAAAGTTGAAAACAACAACGAAACACCTATCCCCATAGAATCAATTAAGCTTAAGGACTGGTTAATGATACGAAACGGTGAGCTTATTCCTGCAGATAGCGTATTAATGAAAGGTAAAGGTAATATAGATTACAGTTTTGTAACGGGGGAATCCGTTCCGGTTAAATGTGAAATAGGGGACATTATTTATGCAGGAGGCAGGCAGGTAGGAAGCGGTATTGTTGTAGAAGTTGTTAGAGAAGTATCGCAAAGTTATTTAACACAATTATGGAATCATAAAGCTTTTTCGGCAAAATTTAATAGTCGGCTAAATAATATTACAAATGCAATTAGCAAGTATTTTACGGTTGCTATTTTGCTTCTGGCAATATTTGCCGCATTAATGCATTTAAACAACTATTTATTGGCTTTAAACGCATTTACTGCAGTTTTAATTGTTGCTTGTCCGTGCGCATTGGCATTAGCGGCTCCGTTTACATTAGGGAATAGTTTAAGAATATTTAGCCGCCAAAAGTTCTATCTTAAAAATACGGATGTTATAGAAAAACTTTCTAAAATTACGGCAATTGTATTTGATAAAACCGGTACACTTACAAAAAACAGTCAATTTAAAGCTATATTTAACGGTACTAAGCTATCAGATGAAGAAAAACAGATAATAAAAGCAGCAGTAAAAAGCTCATATCATCCTTTTAGTCAGGCAATATATAATTCGGTTGAGCAAAATGCAGACTATGAAGTTGAAGAATTTGAAGAAAAAACCGGTTACGGAATAACCGCGAAAATTAAAGGAAAAGAAATAAAAATAGGCAGTTCGGAATTAGTAGGATTGACAGAAAAAATTGAGGTTCAAAGTTCAATTGTTAATGTTTTAATAGACGGTAAAATATTAGGATATTACTCGTTTATTAACTATTATAGAAACGGCATTGAAAAACTTGTTAGGGAACTAATTAAGGGGTTTAAGCTTTTTGTAGTTAGCGGAGATAATGAAAACGAAAAAAATAATCTAAAGGAAATTTTTACGAAAAAAGCTTTACTTAAATTTAAACAAAGTCCTTACGATAAATTACACTTTATTGAAAATTTACAGCAACAAGGGGAAGTAGTTTTAATGATAGGAGACGGTTTAAACGATGCCGGAGCACTAAAACAGAGCGACATAGGAATTAGCGTATCGGAAGATATTAACAATTTTTACCCTGCATGTGACGGCATTTTAAGTGCGGATAATTTTAATGTGCTTTCAAAATTTTTAAAGTTTTCTGTTTATGCACGAAAAATAATAATTTTTAGTTTTATTATATCGTTTATTTATAATGTTATCGGTTTAAGTTTTGCTTATACGGGAACGCTTTCACCATTAATTGCGGCTGTATTAATGCCGGTTAGCAGTATTTCGGTAGTACTTTTTACTACTTTGGCAATTAACATATATGCACAAAAAAAGGGGCTTTTATAATGTCCGTTATATTAATACTTTTAGCTTTTAGCCTTCTGGTAGCATTAATTTTTTTAGGAGCATTTATTTGGGCTGTAAAAAGCGGTCAATATGACGATAAATATACTCCTTCCGTACGCATTTTGTTTGATGACTTAAAGAACAATAAAAAAGAAAATAAAAATACTTTATAAATTAGGAGCCGCTGATGATAGCAGAAAAATTTAGCTACGATAATCAGATAGTTAAACAATTTTCAATTGCGACTGTTGTTTGGGGTTTAGTTGGAATGCTTGTCGGTTTAATAATAGCATTTCAAATTTTTATACCTGAACTAAATTTAAAAATTTCATTCTTAACTTTTGGAAGAATTCGCCCTTTACACACAAACGCCGTTATATTTGCTTTTGTGGGAAATGCAATTTTTGCGGGAGTTTATTACAGTATGCAGCGCGTACTTAAAGCAAGAATGTTTAGTGATTTACTAAGTCAAATTCATTTTTGGGGTTGGCAGTTAATAATTGTTTCGGCAGCAATTACCTTGCCTTTAGGATTAACTACAAGTAAGGAATATGCTGAACTTGAATGGCCTATTGATATTGCAATTACGGTTATTTGGGTAATTTTTGGTATTAATATGCTTGGAACTATAGCCAAAAGAAGAGAAAAACATATGTATGTTGCAGTGTGGTTTTATATTGCAACATTTGTTACCGTAGCAGTACTGCATGTTGTAAACTCGTTTGAACTACCGGTTACTTTATTTAAAAGTTATTCAATTTATGCAGGTGTGCAAGATGCGTTGGTACAATGGTGGTACGGGCATAATGCGGTAGCTTTCTTTTTAACAACACCTTACTTAGGTTTAATGTACTACTACTTACCAAAAGCTGCAGGCAGACCGGTTTATTCTTATAGGCTTTCTATTTTACACTTTTGGGCTTTAATCTTTATTTACATATGGGCAGGTCCTCATCATTTATTATATTCTGCTCTTCCAAACTGGGCACAGTCGTTAGGTACTGTTTTTTCAATCATGTTAATTGCTCCTTCTTGGGGAGGAATGTTAAACGGTTTACTAACATTAAGGGGAGCTTGGGATAGAGTAAGAGACGAGCCCGTATTAAAATTTATGGTTGTTGCCGTTACGGCTTACGGTATGTCAACTTTTGAAGGTCCTATGTTATCATTAAAAAATGTAAATGCTTTAATGCATTTTACGGATTGGATTATTTCTCATGTTCATATAGGTGCTTTAGGTTGGAACGGATTTTTAACATTTGGTATGCTATATTGGATGGTTCCAAAGCTTTATAATACAGAACTATATTCCAAAAAATTGGCAACAGTTCATTTTTGGCATGGTACATTAGGAATAGTAATATATGCATCATCTCTTTATTGGGGTGCATTAACCCAAACTTTGATGTGGAAGCAATTTTCACCTCTCGGTGTTTTACAATATCCTAATTTTTTAGAAACAGTTTTACAGATTGTTCCGATGTATGTACTTAGAGCAATTGGCGGTTTGTTATATTATGCAGGTGTTATAATGATGGTATATAACTTATTAATGACCGCTAAACAAGGCAAGTTTGTTAAAAATGAAGAAGCTGAAGCCGTTCCGTATAAAGATACCGAAGAGAAGATAAAATTTGGAACTATACACAGATGGTTGGAAAAACGTCCCGTTCAGTTTACTATTTTGGCAACAATTGCTGTTTTAATAGGCGGTATTGTCGAGTTTATTCCTACTTTTTTGGTTAAATCCAATATCCCTACAATTTCAAGTGTTAAACCGTATTCTCCTTTAGAGCTGCAAGGCAGAGATATTTATATAAGAGAAGGGTGTGTAAGCTGTCATAGTCAGTTAGTTAGACCGTTTAGAAGCGAGACAGAAAGATACGGCGAATACTCTAAAGCCGGCGAATATGTTTACGATCATCCTTTTTTATGGGGAAGTAAACGTACCGGACCCGATTTGCACAGAGAAGGAGGAAAATATAGTAACTTATGGCACTTTTTACATATGGAAAATCCGTCATCTATGTCACCGGGTTCTATTATGCCATATTATCCTTGGTTATATACGTCAAAGTTGGATATTAGTACAACCGGCGATAAAATTTCGGTATTAAGAAAATTGGGTGTCCCTTACAAAAAAGGGTATGAATCAATTGCGAATGACGAACTGATGGCGCAGGCAAATTTAATTGTTGAAGATTTGGCAAAAAACGGTGCGGTTATTGAACCGGATAAAGAAATTATTGCTTTAATAGCATACTTACAAAGATTAGGAACAGATATTAAAACAAACAAATAAAGGTGAATAATGTTTTCAAAATATTTATCTAATATCCAAGATATTTCGGGATTTGCAATAGCTGCCTTTATTTTGTTCTTTTTGGTTTTTATATTTGTATTAGCTTGGGTTATTACAACAAAAAAAAGCTACTTTGAACAGTTAGGACAAATTCCGTTTGATGAAAATGAAATTAAATCCATTAAAAACGAGAATAGACTATGAAGAAAAATATATTATTAACAGCGTTATTATTTGGATTATTGCAGTCTGATATATTTGCGGCGAACGAAGAAACCATGGCCGCCGTTACCAAATTTATGGTATGGTTTACAGTTCTTTTAACAATACTTGTTTTTTGGCTTACAATTGTTTATAGCGAAAAAAACGATAACAAAGGGGATTGGTTATTAAAGCCTTTAATTATGTTTAAAGACTACTTTTTAAATCTTGTGCCAATTGAAAAGGAAAAAGATTTATTGTTAGACCATGATTATGACGGAATTAAGGAACTTGATAATAGAGTACCTCCATGGTTTAACGTGCTTTTTTACGGGACAATAATATTCGGAATAATTTATTTAATTAATTATCACGTTTTGGGAAGCGGAAATATTCAAGAAGAAGAATATATGTCTGAAATTAAAGCGGCCGAAACCGAGAGAAATATTCTTGTAAAGACCGGTGTTTTCTTAAATGAAGAAACGGTTACTGCTAAAACAGATGTCGCAAGCTTAGATGAAGGTAAAGCCATTTTTGTTAAAAATTGCGTTTCCTGTCACGGTAATGACGGAGGCGGAATAGTCGGTCCAAACTTAACAGACGATTATTGGATAAACGGAGGCGGAATTAAAAACGTGTTTACGGTTATTAAAAACGGTGTTCCGGCTAAGGGAATGATTTCCTGGCAAACTCAGCTAAGTCCTACACAAATTCAAGCAGTGGCAAGTTTTGTTTTATCGCTTCACGGTACTAAGCCGGCTAACGGTAAACCCCCGGAAGGAAATAAATACATTCAATCGGATAGCTTACAAACAAATATTTAACTATGGAAAACAAAGAAAAGTTTAGAGATAGTTTAGCAACAATAACCGAAGAAGGGAAGCGGAAGTGGATTTATCCTAAAAAGCCTTCGGGCAAATTTTATAAAGCACGTACTTTTGTTTCAATTCTTTTGCTCACATTTCTATTCGGAGCTCCGTTCGTTAAAATTAACGGTCACCCCTTTATAATGCTCAATTTTTTGGAAAGGCATTTTGTTATTTTCGGGATTCCGTTTGGTCCGCATGATTTCCATCTGTTTGGTCTGGCAATGATTGCAATTATTGTTTCCATATTCCTTTTTACGGTAGTGTACGGACGTATTTTTTGCGGCTGGATTTGTCCCCAAACTATTTTTATGGAAATGGTATTTAGAAAAATTGAATATTTAATTGAAGGTGATTGGTTAAAGCAAAAACAACTTGATTCCGCACCTTGGGATAAGAAAAAGATATTAAAAAAGGGGAGTAAACATATTATTTTTTATATCCTCTCATTTATAATATCGAATTTCTTTTTAGCATATATTATCGGAATGGATGCTCTGTTAAAAATAATTACCGATCCTATAAGTAAGCATTCAGGCGGCTTATTAATTATGATTATTTTTTCGGGAGTGTTCTATTTCGTTTTTTCCAGGTTTAGGGAACATGCGTGTACAATGGTTTGCCCTTACGGAAGACTTCAAGGAGTGATGCTTGACCAAAATAGTGTTGTTATTGCCTATGATTTTAAACGCGGAGAAGTGAGGGGAAAAATTAAAAAAGGAGAAGAGCGTAAAAACGGTGATTGTATTGATTGCGGAATGTGCGTGGATGTTTGTCCTACAGGTATTGATATAAGAAACGGAACTCAGCTTGAGTGTGTTAACTGTACGGCGTGTATTGATGCATGCGATACGGTTATGGATAAAGTCGGATTTTCTAAGGGATTAATTAGATATGCTTCAAAAAATGAAATAATTACGGGGAAAAGAAATTTACTTTCATTCCGCTCAATAGCTTATACGCTGGTATTGGTTTTATTAATTAGTGTAATAACCGCTCTATTAATTAATAGAACAGAAGTTGAACTTTCAATATTACGTACACCGGGACTTTTATATCAAGAACAACCGTATAATAAAATTAGTAATATATATGATGTTAAAGTAATTAATAAAACATTTAAAGGTTTTGACGTTAAATTGAAATTGGTGGGCATTAAAGGAGAAATTAAAATAGTAGGGAGAGATTTACATGTTAAGCCGCAAGAACTTGCGGAAGCTAAATTTTTAGTTATTTTAGATAGAAATGATTTGAAAAAACTTAATACTAATATTTCAATTGCGGTATTAAGAGATAATAAAATTATTGATAGAATAAATACATCATTTTTAGGAAAATTAGAAAATAAGGAAGTTGTTAAGTGAAATTTTCATGGGGAAAAAAGATAACGGTCGTTTACGTCCTTTTTGTATTATTTTTATTGTTGGCAGTATTATTTTCGTTTAAGCAGGATCTAAATTTGGTAACCGACAATTATTATGAAAAAGAATTAGAATATCAAAAACAGATTGATAAAGAAAAGCGAGCCGCTTTATTGCCCGAAAAGCCGACAATGTATTTTAACAACAAAATACTTACATTTACTTTTCCGAAAGCTTTTAATTACAAAAACATAAGCGGACAGATTCATCTTTACAGACCGAGTGATTCTAAAAAAGATATTGTTTTACCTGTAGGAGTTGACCAAACAAATAAACAAGAAATCGGATTACAATCAATTGAAAAAGGTTTATGGCGGGTAAAATTAGATTGGATTTATGATAATGTAACGTATTATGGTGAATATAATTTAATGGTTGAATAAATATGGATATAATTACTCCTTTTATGATTGGGCTAATAGGTAGCTTGCACTGTATAGGAATGTGCGGTCCTATTGTTTTGGCTTTACCTTATAACTCGCCTTCTGTTTTATCGCTTATTTGGGGAAGGACTGTTTATAATATCGGTAGAGTGTTAACCTATTCGTTAATGGGTGCTTTTGCAGGATTATTTGCTAACAAGTTTTTGCTTGCCGGTTTCCAATCTTATGCAAGCATAATTTTGGGAGTTGTAATAATAATTTATTTAATATTGCCTAATAAAGTTAAAGCAAGTTTTGCGAACAATTTTGCTTATAAAACTATTTCCGGATGGTTGAGATATTTTTATACAAACTTTCAAGCTAATGATACTTTCGGTTATTATTTTATTTTCGGATTAGTTAACGGGTTATTGCCTTGTGGTTTGGTATATGTTGCATTAATCGGTTCTTTTACTGCCGGCAATTTTGTTCACGGTTTTATTAATATGTTTGCGTTTGGTTTAGGTACGTTTCCCGTAATGTTCTTAACATCTATGGCTACCAAATTTATTACTTTAAATTTAAGAAATAAGGTGGCTAAAATACTACCTTATTTAACATTTATTTTGGCAGTCATTTTTATACTACGTGGTCTAAATTTGGGAATTCCTTTTATCAGTCCAAACTTAAATAAAATGGAAAAGAAAGAGCAGTTAAAAGAAGTTATACAAGATACTACAAAAGTTAAGGAAGAAGTAAAATCAGATTGTTGCATGTAATTTTTGATAATATATCTTAAATAAATGATATATTAAATTTGTATGGTAAAGATTTAATAAATGGTTACTAAATAATTTTTTCTTTTTTTCGATAATAAATAATAAAAGAAAGGTTTTTATATGCAGCCGGTCAGTCTTTCCGGAAATTTATTAAGTAGTATATTACAATCCGAACAATCAAAAAGTAATAAAATTGGTTTAGGCGGTTCATCCGGTTCTAAATTAGATAGTTTAGAAATATCGGCTTCGGGAAAAGCTTTTAAAAAAATTGACGATTTTTTAAATTTAGGTAAGCCGGATAGATTAGATACGAACGATTTAAATCCGGCTGAAAAGGAAGAATTTTTAAAAATGCTTTCTGCATTGCTTAAAAAGGGGATTATTGGTTACGAAGTACTGGAAGTAAACGGGAAACCTGAAAAACACTATATAGTAAACCAAATAGGTGACGAAAGAATTAAAGGGGCAAAACTTTATAAAAAAGATGATTATTATACAAGAAATGACAGACGAATTTAGAAAGTTAAGTTAACTAAACCGCCGTTTCTGGTTACCAAATTAGGGTTGTAAGTTGATTTAATAGTAAAAGTAGCGTCATCAATTTTATTTTTTTCACCGTATCTAACTAAATGTTCTTGAGGTAAAGTAATAAAATAACCTTTGTTTACTTTTTTGTCTAAAACTTCTCTAATCGAATAGCTACTCTCTTCAATGTTTAATTCCGATTCAAAATCAGAATTAACAGAATCCGTTTTTTCTGCGTTTGATTTTTGTGATTGATTAACGCTTTCTTTAAGTCGCGATATAGGTGATTTATAAGAGTATTGTCTGCCGACTTCTGTTAAAAGTTCCGATGAGTTCTCAACTTTTGTATTAAGTTCGTTGGTATCGGGTTTAGAAATTGTTTGAGAAGTAACCGATTGAATAGGAACCTGGGCAACGCCGATCCCATCGTCAAAATCGACGCTTTTTACGGGGGTCGGTACATAAGCCGTTATTCCTGTTATCGGATTAATTGTCATTTTTTTAACTCAATTTCTTTGGTGTAATTGTAATACTTTTTTATTCAATTAGCAAGTGGGGAAGAAATAAATATTTTTAATATTGTGAGATAAATCACAAAGTTATCTATTTTTTAACCCTAATCTTTCTAAACGAGAGCGTAAATGTCTTTCCGAAATGCTTAATAAACGAGCTGCTGCGCTTTGATTTCCGTTTGTCTGTTTTAAAGCTTCGTTTATCAATTCGGTTTCAAAAGCTTTCATTTTAGCTTCATAATCATCTTTCAAATTATGTGGGTCAAGTA
>CALGLM010000486.1 GCA_937930275.1 uncultured Ignavibacteria bacterium | reverse complement strand
GGAGAAATAAATATAGGTTAATTGTTAAATATTGTATGTTAAATAAGGCTGCAATATTTGTAAAATATTATAACAGAGATAATATCGAAAAAAGCAAGTTACTTGCTTTATTTAAAATGTTTCCCTATTTATTTCATACGCTCGCTTAATAACGGCAGATAACAAATCAATTTTATTTTCAACCTCCATATTTTCCCAAATATACTTTATTCCGGCTTTTGCTAATTCGGTATAAAAATAATATTTATTCGCGTAATCCAAACGATCCTTGAATGTTTCTTTTAGCATAAAAAACAATTTGCTTAATTCTTTAGCATATTTTGTTATTACAACTAAATCATCATACCCATAAAAACCGGTTGAACCTACTCTTCTAAAATCCTCAAATTTGTATGTCTTATTTGGCTTCGGGAATTCTATAATAACATCCGCCCCACCCCATAATTCGCATTTTTTTGCTTGTTTAATAAAATCATCGGTCAAAACAAATTTTTCCAAGTCTTGTAGTTTATTATTTATATCATCCTTTAATTTAAGCAATGTTTTATTGTTTTTCATAATTTTTATACTATTAATTTTTATTGTTAATTAATTTAACTTGTTAAATATTTTCATTTCCTTTAAATATATTTCAATAATAAACTTTATTTATATTCATTAAATAAATCTTACATTATATAGTCGAGGGAAATTGAATTCTTTATTAGCCTGATCTTGCATCATTTTATAGTTTTCCTATTTTGGCTTGAAATCTTTTTAATGCCCGTTCTTTCCTCATTCTTAAGCATTCTTCATATGTATAATAATTTGTAGAACATCGTTTTTTAGATTTAAATCCAACTACACCTAATTTAGTATTCCCCGATTTAAAATCGTACTCTATTGATATGGTTATATCTGTTATTCTGTTATTACTCGATTTCTTTTTCATTTTTAATTCCCCTAATTTATAATTTTTAATTGCCTTTAATCTATTAGAGTGCAAACTTTAAATTTTTTCTAACACACTTTAACAAATAAATTTAATTTTTAATGTTTTAGGAAAATATTAATCTATTGGGACTTCCATTTTTAATGTTGTATTATTGTAAAACATTAAACCGTAAAAGTGCCTGTTAAAAACTTTATGCAAATGAAAAGGAAAATTCAAAAAATAACTGTGAAGATAATCGATATATACAGCTTACACCACAAGTATTTAAAATAAAAAAACCTGCACTATTAAAACGCAGGCACTTCTTAAAATTTAGTATTTATAAACAAAATTCCATAGTCAAAATTATCTTCTTCCGTTACCACCTTTATAAGTATTTCCTGAAGGGCTGTGGCGCTTAATATGTTCTTGTTCGGTTTTCAATAAATCTTCTTTTGTTGCATCGGATTTAGATTCTTTAAACTGAACTTTTTGTTTATCAGGATTAAGTTTTCCATTTCTTACGTGTTCTTGTTGGCGCTTACGAAGATCATCAGTTTGCCCTACATAGTCAATATTCCCCGTCTCTTTATCGATATGCCTATACATACCCGGCTTGTTTGGAAGCGGACTTTCATCACCTTTAAACTTATCTGTTTCTTTCATCCGACCGCGCGGTATTGCTGATGGTTTTACTATGTTATTTACTTCTTCTAATGCATTAAATAAATTTTTTAATATTCCCATAATTGTTACACCAAGTTTAGTTTAATAATTTTGAGTTTTGAATTCTAAATTTTGAATTGCCTTTCTTCATGTTGAAGATTGTAATCCTGATAATCCTTCTTTTATCCTGCAAATCCTGGTTCTTAGGGTTGCAAAACTCGTCACGCGTTATGTGTCTCTCGTCACTGGTAGCTGGTAGCTTTTTACCAATCCTTGTTTTAATGGAAGAATGG
>CALGLM010000485.1 GCA_937930275.1 uncultured Ignavibacteria bacterium | reverse complement strand
CGATTTTATCAAATTTCTTTAAATTTGAAGTGATTTCTTCAGACATCAACCAACTAACAGTTTTCATTTTTGTTAAACCAAGCTCAATTGAAATTTTTGCTATATGAGTATCTATCGGAATTATCAGTTTATCTGTACTAAATTCAGTCCATAGACCAAAATCTAATTCATCCTTTCTGATCATCCACCTTAAAAACAAATTTATTCTTTTGCATGCGCTTCCCTTTGCCGGATCAGGAAACATAAATTTTAAGCCGTTGGTTAATTCTGAGTGCTTAATAAACCTATGAGTCATATTTTGTGAAAACAACGAAATACAACTTTTTAAATTTTCATCTCTATCAAAATAATACATCAGGAACATATATTTAATTGAACCATACGTAATTATAATTTCATGTAATACTAAAAATAATGTTAAAATATCCTCAGTAGTAAAAAAACGATGATACAACCCGTTAAACTTTTTACGTTGTTTTTCAATATTAAATTTTTCAATATATTCATACGGACTTTTGCCCATAATTTTATGTAACTTTTCAAGAATAACAATAATCTGCTTAATATTTCCAAATGCAAATGTCGATGATATTAAACCGCTTATTTCAATATCTCGAGGATCTTTGTATCTGTGTAAAAACTCAAGCGGGTCCGGAGATATTTTAGTTTTATCATAAGCCTTATAATGATATTCTAATTTTTTTTTAAGTTGATTATTTGATAAAATCATTCTTATATTTTAGTTTTAGCAGAATTTATTAATTGCCTCATTTCCATAATTGCTTTTTCAATACCCACAAAAATTGAGCGCGCAATTACAGATTGTCCTATACTTACTTCATCAATATCTTCTAATACCGCAAATTCTTTAATATTATTGTAGTTTAATCCATGTCCTGCATTAACTCCCAATGAAAGTTTTTTTGCATACTTAGCAGCTTGTCTTATTCTATCAAGTTCATCGTATATTTCTTCTTCAATACGTAAATTTGCATATTTCCCTGTGTGAATTTCAATAAAGTCAGCATTTATATCTTTTGCGGCATTAATCTGTTCAATATCAGGTTCAATAAACAACGATACTTTAATATCTGAGTTATGAAGTTCATCAATTGTATCTTTAATTACTTCAAGATTATCAATAACATTTAATCCTCCTTCAGTTGTTAATTCCTGACGTTTTTCTGGTACTAATGTAGCTAATTCCGGTTTTACGTCACAAGCAATTTCAACAATTTCTTCAACAGCTGCCATTTCCAAATCAAGCTTTGTTTTTACAAGTTCACGCAGTAATCTTAAATCAACTTCGTTTATATGTCTTCTATCTTCTCTTAAATGAACAACAATTCCGTCAATACCGTAAAGTTCAGCCATTAAGGCATATGCTATTGGGTCAGGGTCTTTTTCGCCTCTTGCATTTCGCAAAGTTGCAACGTGATCAATGTTTAAACTAAATTTCATCTTTATACCTTTAATTAAGTCCTATTATTTTTATAAACGAATTTATGTCTATTCCGTAGCTATCATTTCTAAATCTTAAAACCGAAAGCAAATCAATTATAAACATAATACCAAAATGTACTAAAAAACCATAAAAAAAAGAAGAAGTTTTTATTGCAAGATACCCTAAAATTATACCGCCCAATATCGCACTAAAAGTTTCCAAAACAGGTTTTCCGTTATGTAATATTACAAAAGGGATCATTTGAATTAGAATAGCATAATAATTGAATTTCTTAAATAAACCGAAAAGTAGATATCCTCTAAATACAAATTCCCAAGCCAATAAATAGAATAACATACCGACTTCATAAATAAAAAAAACTTTATAATCCCCTTTTGCAAGCTGCAGATGAGGGTATTTTTCCGAAAATTCCGGAACTGAAGATACTATCCATAAAATCGGAATCATAAACATTAAGAATAATATTACATAATAAAAACCTTTTTTATCCCCTATTCTAAATCCAAAATTCGATATTTTTTCTTTAATTATAAATTTAATTAAAACTGAAGTAAATAAAAGATATAAAATAGTATCACATAAAAACCAATATAAAAATTCATATAAATCGGCAAAATCATTTCCTTTAAACCAAATTGGGTAAATATGTTCTCCAAAAAATTTGCGTGACGAATAATACCATGAAATTGTCTGTAAGATCGGAAATGAAATTAGAATTATCGCAAGTTTTTTATCAAGTGAACCGATTATTTGCTTTATATCAAATAATTCCCTTTTTAAGCTATCTTTTATCATTCAAAAATTATTTAAATTAATTTAACTTCCTTCAGATTTAGCAGAAGGAAGTTAATAAAGGAAATGTAAAATTAAATATCAAATTTAATGCCTTGAGCTAAAGGCATTGTAGTTCCGTAATTAATAGTATTTGTTTGGCGTCTCATATAAGCCTTCCAAGAGTCGCTTCCGGATTCTCTTCCGCCTCCTGTCTCTTTTTCACCTCCAAAAGCTCCGCCTATTTCTGCACCGGAAGTACCGATGTTAACATTTGCTATACCGCAATCAGAACCAGCAGCAGATAAAAATTCTTCTGCTTCACGCATATTTAAAGTAAATATAGCAGAAGACAATCCTTGAACTACATTGTTTTGAATTTCAATAGCATTTTTAACTTCACCGCAATATTTTATCAAATATAGTATAGGAGCGAAAGTTTCTTCTTGTACTATTTCATAGCTGTTTTCAGCTTCAACAATTGCAGGTACAACATAACAACCTGATTCATATCCTTCACCGGCTAATACATCACCTCCAAAAACTATTGATCCTCCTTCTTCTTTTGCTCTAATCAACGCATCTTTAAAAGCCGCAACCGAAGCTTTATCAATTAATGGACCAACATGGTTTTTAGAATCTAACGGATTCCCTATTTTTAATGTAGAATATGCTTTAATTAATGATTCTTTTACTTTATCATAAATGTCTTCGTGTATAATTAGTCTTCGTGTAGTAGTACAGCGTTGACCTGCAGTTCCTACCGCACCAAATACTATAGCCGGTATTGCCATTTTTAAATCTGCGTTATTTGTTAAAATAATTGCGTTATTTCCGCCTAATTCAAGTATTGAGCGCCCAAACCTTTTTGCAATAACTTCTGCGGCATGTTTTCCAACTTGTGTTGAACCGGTTATAGATACAAGGGGTACTCTTTTATCGTTTAATAATAATTCACCTACAGAAGATCCTTTGCCTATGATTAACGAAAACAGTCCTTCCGGTAAATTATTTTCTTTTATTACGTCCGCTAATATATTTTGTACGGCAATTGCAGTTAACGGAACTTTAGAAGATGGTTTCCAAAGATTTGAATCACCGCATACGATTGCAAGCATTGAGTTCCAAGACCATACTGCAACTGGAAAATTAAATGCACTTATTATACCCACAATACCTAACGGATGATACTGATCATACATCCTATGGTTAGGACGTTCGGAATGCATAGTAAATCCGTAAAGTTGTCTGCTTAAACCAACCGCAAAATCACAAATATCAATCATCTCTTGAACCTCGCCTAAACCTTCTTGAAGAGATTTGCCCATTTCATATGAAACAAGCGTTCCTAATGGTTCTTTAAATTCTCTTAACTTTAAGCCTATTAATCTAACAATTTCTCCTCTTTTTGGTGCAGGGACGTTTCGCCACTCTAAATATGCTTTATTAGCCGCATCTGCAACTTTTTTATAATCTTCTTCCGAGGCTTGGTAAACAGAAGCTATCAATTTCCCGTCAACAGGCGAAAATATCTTTAATTCTCCTGCATCAGTTGTCGTATTCCAAATTAAGCCGGTTGATGAGCCAAAATTCTTTTCTTTGATTCCTAATTTTGCTAAAAATTCCATATGTTTTCCTTTTCGTTGTTTTTGGATACTAAAGTAAAGATTTTAATATTTGTACAATACGTTACGATATTATAGAATTAAAATCAAGTGAATTTTTATGCAAAGCGGGAAATAATTAATTTAAAATAAAAAAGCTCCTTTCAAAAAAGAAAAGGAGCTTTTAAAAAGTATTTCTATTACGCTAAATTAACAATTTATAGCTATTTAATGCTTTCATATAGTTAGCACGTTCAAAAGCTGCAGGTTCTTCAACTGATTTCTGACTCATACTACCTTTCATAAATTCAACAGAAGGATATTCGTTTTCTTCCATCCACTGTT
>CALGLM010000484.1 GCA_937930275.1 uncultured Ignavibacteria bacterium | reverse complement strand
AGATAAATCAGGTTTAAGACATGAATATGTTGATAGTTCTGTTGTAAACGGTGTAACTTATTATTACGCTGTTGTAGCTTATGATAACGGTTCAATTGACGTAGGAAATGAATTACCACCGACTGAAAACAAAGCAATTATCAGAAAAGATGCAATTACAGGTGAATTGAAATACGATGTTAATACTGTTGTAGTAACACCGGGTCCGTTAGCAAACGGAATGATTGATGCAGATGCCGGAGTCGGAGGAAATCCCGATCCTGCAGCAGGCGTTGTATCGACAGGTAAAGTATTTGTAAAAGTATTGAATAGTTTTGAAGTACCTGATTCAAAAACATATTCAATAGATTTTAGCTCACCAACTGAGTATAGTGTTACCGATTCAACAGGTATAGATATTACATTTACAGCGAACGATACTGTTTATGTAGGTTTAGGAAAAACTAACATTAAACCGGAAAGCATAGTCGTAAAAGATGCAAGCGGTAATGTAGTTGACCCTTCAAAATATTATGTTAACACAGTTGCCGGCAGAATAAAAGGCACATCGGGAAATTCATTACCCGCAGGTCAAAAATATAGTATTTACTTTAGATATCAGCCTGTTTACAAATCTACTCTTGTTAAATATGAAGATAGTAACCCTTCATTTGACGGAATGAGATTATTTGTACAGACTAATACTTTAGACCTTAATTATGACGGTTCAAGCTTTAGCTCGTCAACAAACACAAACTTAGTTGATTCGTTATTATATAATGCTACGGGAAATTATCCCGGAAATCCTAAAGTACAATATCGTGCAGATTGGGAAGTACGTTGGAATAACCTTGATACTTTAGCCGGAGCTATTTGGCAAAATATTGGTGATACGGTAAAATCAGCCGCAAACAAGGATATAAAATGTCCGTTTACAATATACACATTGACCGGAACAGGTTATAAAAAAGCTAACTACATAATTAACGAAAATATTGACGCTACAAAAAACAACGGACAGTGGGATTGGGGTGAAGGCATTATTCTTCGTCCTCAAGTTGAGGATATTCCAAGTAATAAACCAAGTACGGTTTCTTATTTCTTGACTTTCAAATTACCAAAAAATGAAGCGCCGGTATTGCCAAAACAAGGTGATATTTATACTGTAAAAACAACAAAGCCATTTTTAACAGGCGATAAATATGTGTTTTCAACAAAGAGCGCTAAATTTGATAAGCAAACCTCTAATCCGGATTTAAGCAAAATATATTGCGTACCAAACCCTTATGTTGCTTATAGTTTATTTGAAGAACCCGGAAGAACATCAAGTAAACGTGGTGAAAGAGCTGTTCAATTTAGAAATTTACCGAGCAAGTGTACAATAAGAATATATACGATAGCAGGTGACTTAGTTAAAACAATTGAAAAAGATGATTTAGCAAGTATTGCTACATGGGATTTATTATCATCAGAAGGACAAAAAATATCCTATGGCGTATATGTATATCATGTTGATGCACCGGGAATAGGTGAACATATCGGTAGATTAGCGGTAATTAAATAATCTGTTACGAGGAATGAAAAAAGTCGGAGAAAAATATATGTTAAAAAAGATTTTTAGTTTGCTCTTGTTGTTCACCTTTTGTTTGAGTACAAATATGTTTGCTCAAAAGTTTGAAGGGACGACACAAGTAGGTACCACCAGCGGTCAGTTTTTAAAGCTGGGTGCCGGAGCCCGTGCAATTGGTATGGGCGGAGCTTTTACCGGAATTGGGGAAGACATTTATTCTGTATATTATAACCCAGCCGGAATTGCTGCGATGAACGGAAATGCAGAAGTAGCATTTAATCATGCAAATTGGTTCGCCGATATGAATTATGATTTTGCTGCCGGTGCAATTAATTTACAGGAAATGGGAGTATTGTTTTTAACAGTTACTTCTTTTACAACTCCTGAAGAAAAAGTTAGAACTGAAATTTACCCCGAAGGAGACGGTCGTTACTGGGACGCTTCTTCATTTTCTATCGGTTTAGGTTATAGCCGTATGTTAACAGATAGATTTTCTATCGGTGCTCATTTCAAATATATTCGCGAAACTATTTGGGATATGAGTGCTTCAGGTTTTGCAGTTGATATAGGTACATTGTACAAAACTCCGTTTAACGGTTTAACAATCGGCGCAGCTATTACCAATTTTGGTAGTGATATGCAATTAGACGGTCGTGATATACAATTTAATACTGACCCTAATGCTGATGAAACTACAGGTCCTAATAATATTCCTGCTGTTTATGATATGGATTCTTATCCGCTACCGTTAACATTTAAATTAGGTTTAGCTATGGATGTTGTAAATACTCGTTTCCTTAAGGCTATTGTTGCTGTAGATGCAGTGCATCCTAATGATAATAGTGAATACTTAAACACCGGTATGGAAATAGCTTACGATCAAATGTTTT
>CALGLM010000483.1 GCA_937930275.1 uncultured Ignavibacteria bacterium | reverse complement strand
AAAAATTACTTAAACAAGGTTAATAATAAGGGATGAAAAGCTTTTTCGGATTAAAAAATCCTAATTGTAAAGTAAAAAATACGTTAAATATTTGTTTGATAAAATAACAAATAAATTTATTTAATTAAATTTTTTTTTGTTTATTTAGTCCAAAAATCCGTCATTAAATTTTAATAAGAAAAATTTTATTAAAATAAACTACCTTGTAAAACACTTAATAAGCAACAATATTAAATAAATCAGGCAATATTTTTATTCAAACAATTTTTGGCTTGTTTTATTGTTTTGCAATTGAACAAATAAATATATATAATTATTAGCTCAATAATATTAAATTTTTACAAGGGTTATTTATGAAAAAAATATTTATTTCGGTCTTCGTTTCAGCTTTAATTATTGCCGGTTCCTTTTTAATCAATAATCCAAAAGACGATTATAGAATTAAAAAAGAAAAAGGTCCGGATATGCGACCGACAGAGTGGGCGTTTTTACAAAGAACATTTCCTTATTTTAATGCTAATTTAGATGCCTATTCAGTTGCCTTAAAACAAGTTAACGAAATGAGAAATAAACAAAATAAATTTTATAAAGGAAAAAATCTTGTACCTTGGGAATTTGCGGGTCCGGTTAATATAGGTGGTAGAATTGTTGATATTGAATTTAACCCTATTGAACCGAATATAGTTTATGCAGGGGCAGCAACCGGAGGTGTATTTAAATCAACTGATACCGGTGCAAATTGGACTGCGATTTTTGATGATGCCGCTACATTATCGATAGGTGATATTTGTATTGACCCAATAAATCCGGACATAATTTATGTAGGTACGGGTGAAGCAAACGGGGGACATAATAATTTTCCGGGAGGCGGAATTTATAAATCAACCGATGCCGGGGCAACTTGGAGTTGTATGGGATTAGAAAAAACAGCCGCAATAGGAAGAGTAATAATAGATCCGACTAACACAAACCGAGTTTTTGCCGCTGCAGTAGGAAGTTATTTTGCACCTAATAGCGAAAGAGGGTTATATTTAAGTACGGATGCGGGAATAACATGGAATAAGTCGTTATTTGTAAGCGACACGACCGGATGTATTGATGTTGTAATTAATCCGGAAAACAGTAATTTGATGCTTGCCGCAATGTGGGAACGCGTAAGACAACCCGGCTATGCCCATTTATACGGACCAACAAGCGGTATGTATAAATCAACCGATGCCGGTACTACTTGGGTAAAAGTTGTAAACGGACTTCCCAACCCAAGCAACACAGATGTAGGAAGAATAGGATTGGCAACATCATCAACTCAACCTAACTTAGTTTATTCTATTATTAATGACGGTTACAATTATATAGGTTTGTATAAATCGACCAATTTTGGAGATAATTGGACAAATGTTGATACTGATAATGAAATATCCGCCGGGGTTAGTAATTTTTCATGGTATTTCGGACAGGTTAGAATAAACCCGGCAGACCATAACAAAGTTTATGTTTTGGATGTTTCTTTTATGCGTTCAACTAACGGAGGAACAACTTTTCCTATTATTTACGGATACGGCGGACCTGACGAACTACATGTTGACCACCATGCTTTAGCTTTTCATCCTAATAATCCTAATTATTTAATAGAAGGGAATGACGGGGGAATAAATATTTCGACTGACGGCGGTGTTACATGGCAGAGTAGAGTACAGCTACCTATAACGCAATTTTATGAAATATGGGTTGACGCATTAGATCCTAAAAAATTATATGGCGGAACTCAGGATAATAACACAATTCGTACATTGACCGGTGCATTAGATGATTGGGAAGCTATTTTAGGTGGTGACGGTATGTACGTTATTGTAGATTATACAAATTCAAATATAATTTACGCCGAATCGCAATGGGGAAACTTAGCCAAATCAATTGACGGAGGTGTTACATTTAATTATGCATTAAACGGTATTAGCGGAGACGAACCTACTAATTGGTCAACTCCCGTAGTAATAGACCCGTTGAATCCGAATATACTTTATTATGGGACAGATAGGGTTTATAGAACAACTAATAAGGCAAGTTCGTGGACGGCTATAAGTCCAAAATTAACAAGCGGATTTTATAGCCCCCGTTTGGGTACTGTTACAACCATTGCGATTGCACCGAGTAATACAAACTATATTTATGCGGGAACTGACGATAGTTACATTTGGGTAAGTAAAAATAACGGAACCAATTGGACAAAAATATCGAGTGGTCTTCCTACGCGTTGGGTTACTCGTTTAGTAGTTGATCCGTTAAATGAAAATACAGTATATGCTACGTTTTCGGGCTTAAGATGGAAAGATCCCGAATCACATGTTTATAAGAGTACAAATGCGGGAGAAACATGGATAGATATCTCGGCAAATTTACCGGATTCACCGGTTAATGCTTTTGCAGTTTACCCTGCAAATACAAATGTACTTTGTTTAGGCAGTGATATAGGAATGTTTATTAGTTATAACAAAGGAGAAAGTTGGGAAGTTTTGGGTGCGGAACTTCCGGTTGTTCCAATTAATGATATGAAAATTGATGTGGAAACAAATACACTTGTAATAGGCACTCACGGCAGGGGGATGTATAAAATTAATTTAGCTACAATATTAAGCAATTTAGACGCAAGTTATAGTATGCAGCCCGAGATGTTTAAATTAAGTCAAAATTACCCC
>CALGLM010000482.1 GCA_937930275.1 uncultured Ignavibacteria bacterium | reverse complement strand
AAATAAAGTCGATAATATAGCTTATATCGGGTTTTTGGAATTACAAAACGGCGGCGTAGTTATAGCCGGTGACGAGTTGGTTTGGAACGGAAATGTGATAGGTAAAATTGCGGGTTTTGACGATACGCACATGCCTAACCACCAAAATACTATTGTTAAAGTGGATGAACGTTTTTCCGGGAAAGATCTCGGAATTAAAATAAATGATGAGTTAATCATCAAAGGATTAAATAATTAATTAAAAAATAAAAAACGGAGAAATTAATGGCAGCACCAAAATTCAAATTTCAGATGTACAAAAAATTGTATGCCGAAATGTCTCAAATTTATGCAGAAGCAAAAAAAGCTGCAGAAGATTTAAATATTCCTGCCGAACTAAAAGGAGCTTTTGGTTTAACAGGTGCTATTTCAGGATGTCCTTCACCCTTAAGACATGATATTGAAGAAGCTATGGCTAAAGAATCGGCTAAAGTTGTTCCTTTAGCTGTTTATGTTGAACAAATTAGAGAAGTTGTTAAAAGTGTTTACGGAGATGATTTTGACGTAGCTCCGGTTAATACTTGCGAAGCAGGTCTTTGGGTAGCTTTCCAAAGTTTGGTTACCCCTCCTATGCAAGGTACCGGTGATAACTACAGAGTAAGATATATTGCTCCTTTAGAAAGACACGTTCATCACCAAGCAGCTTATGGTCGTCCTTTCCCACCAAAATATAAAGATATTTTGGCAGATAGAGGAAGTACGGCAGGTGAATTAGGATTTTACGGAAAACGTCAAAATAACTTAGATACTGTATTTGTTCCTTTAGCAGGTGCAGAGTATCCCGTTCACGGTTTAAAGTATGCTTCGGTTCCGTTATTAAAGAACGTAAAAGCAAAAGAATCAATCGAACAACTTGAAATAGCAGCAAAAAGACACGAAACCATGTTAGGAGCATTTGCTTCGTTAGGTTATGATACTGTTGGTTACGGTTACGGCGAAAAAGACGAAAACGGAACTCCTTTATTATCAAAAGGTATTGCCGAATTAGCTAAAAAATATAACGTACCTTACATTATGGATAACGCTTGGGGTATTCCTTTTATTGGTACAAGTATTAAAGAAGTTGGCGCAGACGTTATGATTTATAGTATGGATAAAGCAACCGGCAGCGCTACCAGCGGTTTAATTATAGGTAAAGAAGAAGTTATGGTTAACATACGCCGAGCATTAGGTATGCACGGACAGCGTTATGGTGCAACAACTTCCTACGGAAAAGCTGCTTTAGTTACACAAGATCCGGGAAAAGAAGGCTTAAGCGGTCAATTAGCTGCTCTTAAAGTTTTAAGAGATAATCCCGAAGTATTAACAAGACCTATTGACACTTTATATCAAATAGTTGTTGAAGAATTTGCAAACTTACATCCTAAGTTTAAAAATGATTTAGTAATTTCTAAATCATACAACAGCGGTACGGTAGAAATTAACTACGAAAATACATGGAAACATGGCGAAATGGGTATTCCTATTTTCTCTATTGAAGATATGTATGCAGGCAGTAACTTGTTCCAAGACGGTATGAGCCAAATGGGAATTATTCCTACTATTGCTTACGATGCAAATATCTTTATTTCACCGGGATTGGGAACTACAGATAATCACGGTCAATTAATTGAAGAAAGAGCAAGAATGACCGTACGCGGCTTAGTAATGTTAATGAACATTGTTTGTAAACATGCAGGTGTTATTGATTAATGTTAAGTGCTAAGTGCTAAATATTAAATATTGAATAATTAAAAATTCCCCCGCTTGCTTTATTTGAAATAGGGAAAAATAGAAATAGATGCGTTATGTTATGATTTTAATAAGTTTAGGTTACGATGGTGTTAGTTATTTCTATTTCGCATAATTTTAAGCGGGGGATAGTTAAGGTTAATAATTTTTTTTGCGGACGGCGTAATGGCTAAAGCGTTAGATAAAATAATGGATGCCCTGGATATTGAGACCTATCTTGTTTGCGAGAGCGAAAAAGAAGGAAAATTATTAGTTCAGCAGCTCGGTGAAGAACTAAATTTGGGTGATTTAGATATTATGTTTGAAGAATATGACGGATACGGAATGCGAGTAAGATTACGTAAGTATGTTTACAAGCCCGGTACTAAGTATAATTGGTTAAGTAAGGATGAATAAGTTATGACAACTGAGAAAAAGACAAAAAAAATACTTTGCGTTCCGTTAGACCCTGTACACGATGTTGGAATAAAGTTAATTCGCAATGCCTTAGATAAGTATGGTTACGACACAACATTGCTTGCCCCCGATCTTTCAATGGAAGCTATTGTGAAATTTGCTGTTAAAGATGATTATGATTACATTTTGGTTAGTAGAACTTTAGGTTATGGTGTAGCAGAATTACTTGCACGATTTAATGATTTGTTAGATGCTGCCGGTGTTAGAGAAAAATCTAAAATTGCAATCGGTGGTAAACCGATTACCCCCGAATTAGCTGCTGAACTTGGTTTTGACAAAGGTTTTGGTGCCCAGTCCACTATTGAAGAAGTTGTTGCATATATTGAAGGAAAAGAACTGACTGTTTCTGCTATCGGTTTACAACGAGAAAAGGGGAATATTACTAAAAATTACACTTATAATTTTGTACATAAGGAAATAGGCGAACTTTTAGATAGTATTTCCGATAAAGTGATTAAGTATGCCGAAAAAAGGACTACGGATGCTGTTGAACGTGCTAAAGTTAAAGAAGAGATTGTTACCGAACGTGATAGCAAAAAACGCGAAATTCTTAGACAAAAATATGCCGAACTTTGTGATAGAGTAATAGTTGATGCTAACGATAAAAAATTATACCCCAAAGGGGTAAGAAATGTTACCGAAAAAGAACTTTTAGATTTGAAACGATTTTTAAATGATAACCAGCCGGTTTTTCCGGTTAAAATTCAACATAACGATTCCCAGCCGTTGGTGTTTAAGTTTTTAGGAAGCGGTTGCCCTACTATGGATATTGTGCACGGAAAAGTTTGCGAACGATGGGGAATAAACGGATTTTTGTTGATTAACCCCAGTTGGGAAGCTCGTTATGAAGGTTTAATTGAAGGTTATTTAACGCATGAAAATGACGGTACTATTACATCTTTCGAAAATATTAAACTGGTGCGAGAATCATTACACCCGTCCACCTTATTAACCGTACGCGCTCATAGAGGTTTAAATACCCCCGAAACTGTTTTACTGGCAGGTTTAGCAGGCGCCGATTTAGCAAAAATAAACTTGGTTTACGGAAGTCTGGGCGCAGGCACAGACCCAAGTCGTTTAACTGTTGACGGTGTTGAAGCAATTAAACTTGCTGCCAGATTTAACATGCCTTTCGATATTCCCGGTAATGACGAATTAAGCGGTGTTCC
>CALGLM010000481.1 GCA_937930275.1 uncultured Ignavibacteria bacterium | reverse complement strand
CCCCGTAAGAAAAGGAAATACAGGAAAAAAAGAAGGGGAAGAGAAGAAAGAGTAATAATTAATTTAAAGTATAGTAAAATATTTTAATTGTTCTATAAAACATTTCATTTCTTCATTTCTTTCACTATTTTTACATTAATAACTATAAGTATTAATGTCGAACGATTTAAGTACACCGGTAAATTATTTAAAATCAATTGGGGCAAAACGTGCCGAAGCGTTTGCCAAAGTCGGTATTAAAACAGTAAACGACTTATTATTTTACTTTCCGTCTAAGCACTTAGACCGAAGCAAAATGCTAAATGTTAAAGAAGTGATTTTTTATGTTGGGCAGGGGTACGAAGGAGAAGTTACCGTAATCGGAAAAGTAATGCATATCGAAAAAATCAACTACGGAAAAAAATCACTCTTAAAAGTTGAATTTACTACTCCGCAAGGTATGTTTGCATGTGTTTGGTTTCAGCGTATTAATTATTTTGAAAAAGTATTTACGGTTAACGATACTTATGCAATATCGGGCAAGCCGAGTCTTTCCCGCTACGGCAACTTACAATTTACTCATCCCGATTACGATAAATTAAAAGAAGAGGAGACGGATTTTTTACATACGGGTAAAATTATTCCCATTTACAAAGTGCCGGCGGAACTTAAAACTGTAAATTTGGGCGAGTATGGGCTGCGTTCCGTAATTAATGACGTAGTTAATAATTATGTTGGTTTATTAAAAGAATCTTTACCTGAGTTTATACTAAACAAATATAATTTACTTAACATTAAAGAATCGGTTAAAAATATTCACTTTCCGGAAAATATTGAAAAATTAAACGAAGCTTTTAAAAGATTTAAATATGAGGAACTTTTTTATATAGAGTGCTTAGTTGCGTTAAAGCATCAAAAATACAAATTAAACAGAACAGGTATTAGTTTTAAAGTGCATTCCGAACCCATCAAAAAGTTTTTAAGTATGTTAGGGTTTGAACTTACCAAAGCGCAGCTTAAAGTATTAAGCGAAATACGTAAAGATATGGAAAGTCCACAACCGATGAATAGACTGTTACAAGGTGATGTAGGAAGCGGAAAAACTGTAGTATCCGTTGTTGCAATGTTAATAGCAATATCCAACGGTTACCAAGCCGTATTAATGGCGCCGACTGAAATATTAGCCCAACAACATTTTAAAAGTGTTCAAAAAATGACCAAAGCTTTAGGTCCGGAAATCGGTTTGCTTATAGGAAGCCAGTCTAAAACAGAAAGGGAAAGCGTATTAAGCGGTATTTCGAAAGGTAAAATAAATATAATTATAGGCACGCATGCTTTAATAGAAGAAAAAGTGATATTTAACAAACTTGGATTGGTTATTATTGACGAACAACACCGGTTTGGCGTTAATCAAAGAGGCTTATTAATTGATAAAGGGGTTACTCCCGATATTTTGGTGATGTCTGCTACTCCTATACCCAGAACGTTAAGTATGTCTGTTTACGGCGATCTTGATATTTCTATAATTGATGAAATGCCCATAGGAAGGCTGCCTATTAAAACATATCTGCGTGCAGATACAGCTTTGCCTGATATTTACAAGTATATAATAGATAACTCAAAAAAAGGATTCCAAAGTTTTTTGGTTTATCCTTTAGTGGAAG
>CALGLM010000480.1 GCA_937930275.1 uncultured Ignavibacteria bacterium | reverse complement strand
ATGCCGTTAAAGAAATAGTCGGTAAAGTTTGGATTTATATAATTTTAGGTATTACAGTAGGTGCAGGTATCCATGGTTATGTACCCGAAAATTTTATGGCAAGTTTAATGGGCAAAAGTGCATGGTGGTCTGTTCCTATTGCGGTAATTTTAGGTGTACCGATGTATTCTAACGCAGCAGGTATTATTCCCATTGTTCAGGCACTTTTGGGGAAAGGAGCTGCATTAGGAACCGTGCTTGCATTTATGATGAGCGTTATTAGTTTATCATTACCCGAAACTATTATTTTAAAGAAAGTATTAAAAATTCAACTAATAGCAGTTTTTGTAGGTGTTGTTGCTTTTGGTATAATATTAATTGGTTATATATTTAATTTAGTTTATTAAGCGGAGCATTTAAATGGAAATTAAAATACTTGGAACAGGATGTAAAAAATGTAACACATTGGAATCATTAGTAAAGGATATTGTTAGTACAAGCAATATTAACGCAACTATTGAAAAAGTAACAGACTTTACCGAAATAATGAAATATGGAATTCTTGCAACACCCGGATTGGTCATTAATAATAAAGTCGTAAGTTTTGGGGTTATTCCTTCTAAAGATAAAATATTAGTGTGGTTAAATGAGGAAGAAAAATAACATGCGCCTAATTACTTATTTTATTTTAATACTTGTTACAAGTTATAATTTTGCTCAAACAAGTAAAAATAATACCGAACCGACTAAACCGATAATTACTTTCGTTGAACTCGGTTCGGTTAATTGTATCCCGTGTAAAAAAATGCAACCCGTCATGAAATCAATTGAAAGTAAATATGGTAATAAGATTAAAGTTATTTTTCATGATGTTTGGACAGATAAAGGGAAACCGTATGCTCAAAAATTTAAAATAAAACTAATTCCGACACAAATATTTTTGGATAAAAGCGGCAAAGAGTTTTTTAGACATGAAGGATTTTTTTCCGAAGAAGATATTGATAAACTTTTGCAGGAAAAAGGAATAAAACCGGTTAAAAAATAATTATGATTGATTCTATATTTAATATTTTGTATGATGCCATAAATTCGTCTGCATTTATAGCAGTAATTGCTTCATTTGGCTGGGGGATAATGTCAATCATTTTATCCCCTTGTCATTTATCAAGTATTCCTCTTGTTATTGGTTATATATCATCTCAAGAAGATACAAAAACAAAAAAAGTGGTTTTAATTTCTTTTGTATTTTCAATTGGGATACTTGCAACAATTGCTATAATAGGAATTATTACAGCTTACCTTGGCAGAATGATGGGAGATATAGGCAACATCGGGAATTATATTGTTGCAATAATCTTTTTTATTGTAGGTTTTTATTTTCTTGATATGTTAAACTTCAATTGGAATATTGTCGGCTTACGGAAGCTTAATTTTAAGGGGTTACCGGCAGCATTTATTTTAGGTTTAATGTTTGGCTTAGCATTAGGTCCTTGTACTTTTGCATTTATGGCTCCGGTTCTTAGTATAGTCTTTCAGACTGCTAAAACAAATTTTCTAATTTCAATTTTGTTGTTAATAGGATTTGGTTTAGGTCATTGCTCTGTTATTGTTATTGCCGGGACCCTTTCAAGTTTTATTCCTAAGTTTATAAATTCGTCAGCTAATTCAAAGACCATTCCTATTTTAAAGAAAATTTGCGGGGTACTGGTTATTTTAGGGGGAATATATTTTATATATACAACTTTTTAAATGCAACTTCTTAATTTAAAACTATAAATAACATTCCATAGTTTTAGTTTTCTTTTGGGATTTTTAGTATAATTACTTATTCACTATAAGACTATTCTATTCTGCTAAAGTTTATATACTTAATACAACTATTTTAAACTACAACTTCAATAAAAAAACCATCCCTTAATCTAAATTTGTTGTATTAAACTAAATTTTTGAGTTTAAAACATAATTTGGGAAATACAAATTTTCCTATCCCCTGTCTATTTAATTCTTTTAATAGTAGCGGGATTAGTCAATTCTCTAAGAGCGTCTTTTAAAATCCAGCGAGCGGTTTTATTGTCTGTCTCTT
>CALGLM010000479.1 GCA_937930275.1 uncultured Ignavibacteria bacterium | reverse complement strand
TAAGTCTATATGCCATAATTTACCGTAAAAGTAAAATTTATTTATTTTGTCTTAAAAATTCAAGTCTGTCTTTTAAGTCGTTAATCGAAACAAGTAATTTGTCTTTTCCAAAAATTGCATCTTCTCTGTTTGTAAAAACTAATTCGTAATCTTTACTCATTACAATAGCTTCTTCGGGGCAAACTTCTTCGCAAAAACCACAAAAGATACAACGTAGCATATTAATTTCGAATTTAATCGGAAATCTTTCTTTTTCGGCTTCAATTTCACCGGCTTGCACTTCAATAGCTAATGCGGGGCATACTCTGCTGCATAATCCGCATGCAACACAGCGTCCCATTCCGCTTTCTTCTTTAACCAATACAGGACGCCCGCGATATGATGCCGGAGGAACAAATTTAACTTCCGGATACTCCATAGTAACCGGCTTACGCAGCATGTTTTTAAATGTTAATGCAAGCCCCTTCATTATTTCGGGAATATACATCTTTTGTAATAAGCTTAAATCTTTTTTTCTATTATTTCCTGCCATATTAATCCTATTATAAATTTAATCCCATAATTAAAAATGCGACCCAAATTACATTTAATAATGCTAAAGGAAACATCACTTTCCAGCCCAAGTTCATTAATTGATCATAACGAAAACGAGGAAGTGACCAACGGACCCAAATCATAAAAAATAACATAACCCCAATTTTAACAAAAAAAGATAAAACTTGAATTATCGGAGTCCAAAAATCGCCCAATCCAAATTTTTCTAAATAAGGAACTTGCCAACCGCCTAAATATAAGGTAGTAATTATACCGCATGCAACAATCATGTTTGCGTATTCGGCTAAAAAGAAACTGGCAAATTTCATACTACTATATTCTGTGTGATAACCTCCTACAAGTTCAGGTTCGGCTTCGGGTAAATCAAACGGCATTCTATTTGTTTCTGCAAACGCAGCAACTAAGAATGTAATAAACCCTATAGGTTGTACAAAAGCATTCCACATTAATCCGGTTTGAGTTGCTACAATTTTTGTCGGCTCTAAACTTCCGGCAAGCATAATTACTCCCGCAACCGAAAAACCCATAGATACTTCATAAGATATCATCTGAGCAGAAGAACGAATGCCGCCGAATAGGGAATATTTACTTCCTGAAGACCAGCCTGCAAAAGTAATTCCGTAAACTCCTAATGATGTTAAAGCTAATACATATAAAATTCCAATATTTACATCAGCAACAACTAATGAAACTTTATAACCGAATAATGTTACTTCGGGACCAAAAGGAATTACTGCATAAGTTGAAAACGCCACTATTAATGCAATAATGGGTGCTAATGTATGTATAAATTTATTTGATTTATCCGGTACAATATCCTCTTTAAGTAATAGCTTTAGTACGTCAGCAAAAGGCTGCAATAACCCGAGCGGTCCAACTCTGTTTGGTCCTACACGACTTTGTATCCATGCTGCAATTTTCCTTTCAAAATAAACTGCATATGCAACCGTAAGCAGCAAAACCGCTAAAACAAAAACAATTTTAAGTAACGAAATTATTACTGTTTCTAATATCATTATGTAAAAGTCCTAAATTACTTTTATTGTAAAATAACTAAAATTTCAATTTTACGCCTTTATCACTTATAACGTCATAATCTAAACCATTTAAAGGTTTTATATTATTCGATGCTTCGTTAAATACTTCTTCAGCCATATTAAAGTTAAACTTTACTTTTAAACTACCACTGATAATAGTGATTAGTTTCCAGCTTGGTTTAACATCGTACTTCTTACCTTTCATCCAACGGTCAAACTTTGTTCCGAACTTGTCCCAGCGGCTTTCACTTAAATTATCTAATGATCTGTCCATTTCTTCTGTTGCTACAGCAGGTTTAATACGCTGTAACACGCCAAATCCATTTAAAAATGTCCCGTTCTTTTCAGCATATGTAGATATTCCTAAAAGCACGGTAGCTAATTCGGTAACTTTATTTTTATTTGTAGCAAAAACAACCAAATCTTTAAGTTTTGATAATGCTTCAATTACCTTTTCATCTTTAAAGTGGGAATCTAACATCAAAGCTGCTTTTATTTTACCATTGTTAATATTTTCTGTTAAAGCAAGTATATCAATATAATTCGGGAAAAGTAGTTTTGCACCGTTATAGTTGGGTGTTTTATCTTCGGTTAATAAAATATCGTCAAAATCACCCGGTAATTTATGTTCGGCTAAAACTATGTTTTCAATATTTAATGATTTTGCAAGTTTTAACAAAGCATAATTATCTTCAATTGTTTCGTAAGCACTTGCAACAAAAGCAATTTCGCTTGCTTTGTAGCTTTTAAGTATTTCCGTAATTTTTGTAATTGATTTTAACAAATCATGCTTTACAAGTTTGTCGTGTTCTTTAACAAAGCTTCCTTCAATTCTTGATTCAACGTCATTTATTTCCTTAAACGTTTCAAGTCTGCCTTTGTCGCACATCCAATAACTATTTACGCCAGGATTGTTACGAGGAGTCAGTCTTAACACCTCGTTATTTCTAACCCAAATTTCCGTATTGCACCCTCTCGAGCAACCGATACAAATAGAATCAGTTGAGGACATTTCCCAAACTCGGGATTTAAATCTAAATTCCTTGCTTGTTAATGCGCCTACAGGACAAATATCGGTAGTATTTAAGGTATAATTGTTATCAAAACTTTCACCCGGAAAAGTATTAATTGTTACTCTATCACCCCGTTTTACAAATGTAAGCTGATTTTTTTTGGCTACTTCTGCAGAAAAACGGATACATCTACTGCAAGATATGCAGCGTTCACCGTCAAAAATAATACGAGGTCCAAGCTGAACACGTTTATTTTTATGTTGTTTTTCTTCAACAAAGCGACTTTCGCCTACACTATGGCTAAACGTATAATCTTGTAATTTACATTCACCTGCTTCGTCACAAATTGGACAATCCAACGGATGGTTTATTAAAATAAACTCCATTACTGCTTTACGTGCATCAACCGATTTTTCCGAATTTACGTTAACAACCATACCTTCGGCAGCATATGTTGAACATGCAATAACAAGTTTTGGCATTTTTTCAACTTCGACTAAACACATCCTACAATTACCCGAAACAGAAAGAGACGGATGCCAACAAAAATGGGGTATATCTAACCCGTTTTCAGTTGCAACTTCAATAATTGTTTGACCGGGTTTAAACTCGTATTCGTTACCGTTTATAGTAATTTTTCCCATTAAATTTGTATTTCCTCAAAATTATTTTCAACATCAATTTTAGCAAGCATATTCTTTTTGCCTGCAATAATTTTTAGCATTTTGTGTTCGTCAAGCTCGCGTATTGCAAGTTCTTGAATATCTTCTATTGTAACATTATCAATAGACATAATAGTTTCATCGGCATTCTTTATTCTACCGAAATTTATATATGAATGTGCCATTCTCGATGCACGGTTACTCATGCTTTCAAGACCCATCCAATAACTTCCCTTTAAATATTCTTTAACTCTGTTTAATTCGTTTTTACTTACAGGTTTTTCTCTTAATTTCTTAAATTCTTCGGTAATTAAGCCGTATGCTTTTTCAATATTTTTTTCGTTAGTCGATAAAAACACTCCGATTGTGGAAATATCGGAAAATGAATTTAAATAAGAATTGATTTGATACGATATGCCGTTTTTTTCCCTAAGTCTTTGAAATAAACGAGAGCTGCTTGTTTCCCCTAATAAATTAGAAAGTATATTTAATTTTATTCGTTCTTCACTTGTATATCCTATAGTAGTTTTACCCATTAGCAAATAAATTTGTGCTATTTCTTTATTTAGATATACGTTTTTATGTTCGCTTAAATTTAACGGGGATCTTTTACATTTTTGTCCGACATGCAAAGTTGATAGATACTTGTTTGCATATTCCGTTATTTTGGAATGCTCAACCGCACCGGCAGCAACTATCAGTAAATTATTTGTGTTATATCTTATTTTTGAATATGCGCTTAATATTTCGTTATTAAAAGTAAAAATACTGTTCTCGTTCCCCAAAATCGGATATTTTAACGAGTTACCTTCATAAATAAATTCTTCAAATTTATCAAAAATAAAATCTTCGGGCGTATCTTCAACATCTTTTAGTTCTTCCAATATTACATTTGCTTCTTTTTTTATTTCGTTATCTTTAAATAACGAGTTTTGAAGCATGTCACTAATAACTTCAAAACTTTTTTCGGCATATTTCCCCAACCCTCTAACATAAAAACAAGTTAATTCTTTAGAAGTATAAGCATTAATATAACCACCAACCGATTCAATTTCATCCGATATCTTTCGTGCTGTCCTTTTGCTTGTACCCTTAAAAACCATATGCTCTATAAAATGGCTTATCCCGTTAATTGCGTCTGTCTCGTCTCTGCTTCCGGCAGTTATCCAAAAACCCAAAGAAAAAGATTTAACATGAGGCACGTTTTCGGTAATTATCGTAATTCCGTTTTCTAACTGTGATATATTATAATTAAACACAAAATATCTCTTTTTTATGCATTTTAAACTTTAAATATAGATAAACAAATATTTTAAATCAAGGAAAGATTTTTAAAGATGTAATGTCAAAATACATCATTTAAAATATTACTTTTGGGTAAATTAGCATGGTTAAAAACTTCCTAAAATTTAACAGATAATTATTTTTAACACAATAAATAAATTTTTAACTAATTATTTCATTTATACTGCACACAAACTATTGCTTTAATAAACCAAATAGTGTATTTTATTAATTAAATGAAAACTACTTGTAAAAGACTTTAGGTTAACAATAAATGAGAGGTAGTAAATGAAATGGCTAAACTATTTAAAATTGCGAAATAAATTAATCGTTCTGGTAGGTACACCGACTTTAGGATTAATTATTATTTTGTATGGATTATTAAAAGTCACTTCGTTTACTAATGACGGAGTTAATGAATTTGCCGAAAAAGAGACAAAAACCGCTTTACTGATTGAAAAATTACACACTCAAGGATTACAGGCAGCGCAAGCAACGCGTAACGTTATTTTAAATCCTACTGATGAAACCGCAAAAAAAAACTATCATAATGCCAACAAAGATTTTAACAGCCATCTTGATACTTTGGACTATTATGCAGCGGGGTTTCCCGAGCTATCAAGTTTGTTAAAAGAGATTAGAATACTTTCAAGGGAGATGATTGAGGAAAATGACAAGATTCAAGACTTAGCTATTCAAGGTAACACGGAAGCTGCAGTTGAAATGGTCAATACTCTGGTAACCCCTACATGGAGGAAATTAAAAAGTATAATAATAAATGCTTCCGAGCTGCAACAAAATCACATGGAAAAGCAAAAAAACTTTTTAATGACAAACCTTCACGGATTTTCTTCAAATTCGCGCAATTGGGGTATAGTAATAATTATTATTACTTTATTTGTCGGCGCAATAGGAATGAACGAGTTACTCAAATCAATTATCGGGATTAAAAAAGCCGCCATTAAAATTGCAGACGGAAATACGGACTTCTCTTTATCAGTCAAGGGGAAAGATGAAATAAGTGATTTACGTAATGCGTTTAATAAGATGATTATAAATATTAACACCGCAAACAAAGCGTTACGTAACGAAAAAGAACATCTCGAAGAAGTACAAAAAGAAATTGAAGCTAATGCAATTGCAGCGGTTAATCAACAAAAATATTTGGAAGAAAAAACCTCAATTATTTTAGATGCAATGCAACATTTTTCGAATGGAAATTTAACCATGCAGATTGCAGCCGAAAAGAATGATGAAATGGGAAAATTATTTAACGGATTTAATTTAACAATTCAGAATATGGGTAAATTAATCAAGCAAGTTAGAGAATCCGTACAAGCTACGGCAAGTGCTGCAAGCGAAATAAGTGCAAGTTCTGAACAAATGGCTGCCGGAGCACAAGAACAAAGCTCACAAGCGGCTGAAGTTGCAACGGCTGTTGAAGAAATGACATCAACAATTTTTGAGACTACAAAAAATGCTAATTTTGCCGCAGAAAACGCTAAAATTGCCGGTAACACTGCCCTTGAAGGAGGAAAAGTTGTTAATGATACGATTGAGGGAATGAAAAAGATTTCCGAAGTAGTAGGTAAAGCTGCGGCAACAGTCCAAGCACTGGGCAATAGTAGTGATCAAATTGGTGAAATTATACAAGTGATTAACGATATTGCAGACCAAACAAATTTGCTTGCTTTAAATGCGGCAATTGAGGCGGCACGTGCAGGCGAACAAGGAAGGGGTTTTGCCGTAGTTGCCGATGAAGTTAGAAAACTTGCAGAACGCACTACAAAAGCTACAAAAGAAATAGCAGTTATGATTAAACAAATTCAAAAAGATACATCAGAAGCAGTTACTTCAATTCAAGAAGGGGAAAAAGAGGTGGCTATAGGTAGAGATTTAGCTATTAAATCCGGAGAATCACTTACTAACATTGTAGCCGCCACAAATAAAGTTGTTGATATGATTAATGCAGTTGCTACTGCAAGCGAAGAACAAAGCAGTGTTGCCGAAGAAATAAGCAAAAATATTGAAGGCATTAATAATGTAACTCACGAAACCGCTAAAGGAATTCAACAAATTGCTACTGCAAGCGAAGATCTTAATAGACTTACCGAGAATTTGCAAAGAATAGTAGAACAATTCAAAATTGAAGAAACCAATTTATTGCAAAATCGGACTATCAATAAAATGCTTAATCATTAAAAAATTTCAAGACTGCAAATTACATCATTAAAAAAGTTACCGATATAATTTTGTAAAAATGTAGTTGAGTTATTAATTAATTTCACTTAACAATTAAATTTTTAGGTTTGTATCAAAACATTATTTGTTGGAAATTATTCCTAAATTAATAAATTTTAATATTCGGAATTGCATTGAAATTATTTAATAAGAAGAATAGGTAACAATTTCCATATAATAAAAGCATTATATCATTTACCACTATCTTTAGGTAGTGGTAACACCTTTACCAATACTTGCAAAACCGGGTAATAATAAAACGTAATAATTTTACAAAACAAGTGAGAATTATCAATTAAATACTCTTCTTCACTTGTATTATACTATTTTTTTTAATATTTTTCAAGCAGAAATAGGAAAACAAAAGACGGCTATTTTGGTTGCATCATAGGTTTGGCGGTCTGGGTTTTCTGAATAAAGGTTTAATTAATTTATGAAAGT
>CALGLM010000478.1 GCA_937930275.1 uncultured Ignavibacteria bacterium | reverse complement strand
AAGATGCAAGAAAAGATTATTATAAATTTTATGATTTAAATCATGATAAAATGGCAAGCCCTTACCCCGGCATAATCGAAATAATAAAAGAGATTAAAGAGCATAATTTACCATTGGGTATTTATACGGGTAAAGGAAGAATAAGCACGGAAATTACGCTTTCAAAAATTGGTATATTAAACTATTTTGATTTAATTATATCCGGTGATGATGTTAAAAATCATAAACCGTCTCCGGAAGGTATTGTAAAATTTGCAGAAAAATTTAACATTTTGCCGGAGAATATTTTGATGATTGGTGATGCTCCTGCAGATATAATTGCAGCTAAAACTGCCGGAGCAAAAGTTGCATCTGTTTTATGGGATAGTTATGCAATAGATACAATTAGAAGACTCCGCGCCGACTTCTATTTTAACACAGTAATCGATTTACATAAATTTGTTAAACGACAATTAAAAAAGATTAAAAAAAATTTATAGTTCTCTATAAATTAAAAGTACAATTACTACACCTACAACTGCACCAATAAAACCGGCAGGTTCACCCGCTTTGTAAATTCCTAAATATTGTCCTAAATATGTAGCAACGGTTGAACCAAAAATTCCTAATAGAGTTGTCATAATGCAACCTGTCGGTTTTTTACCCGAAACAAATGCTTTTCCTATCAAACCGGTAAAAAATCCGATTAATAAAGTCCAAATTAGACTCATTTTATGCCTTAATAATTAGTTTTTTATTCCGTAAATTAGTAATTTTAATTAAAATTTAAAAACAAATATGTCATATATAAATAAATTAAATGATGAACGTAACCAAATGGCTGACCTTTTAAAGGGCTTTGCCGTTATTTTTATGATACTTGTTCATTCGTTCGAAAAATTCTTAAATTCTGCATATTATGACGGATGGATAAACAAAATAGTTCTACTTTTAGGTTCTATTCCGGCCGCACCTGTTTTTATGATTGTTATGGGTTACTTTATTTGGCAAAGTAAAAAAGGGTTCAAGCTAATTTTTATAAGAGGATTAAAACTTATTGTTGCCGGTCTATTATTAAATTTTCTGCTAAATCTCAATCTTATAATAAAATATATTGCCGGTAAAATTGAGGTAAACATATTCCATTATTTATTAGGAGTAGATATTTTATTTTTGGCAGGTTTTAGTACAATATTATTAAGTATTTTAAAGTATTTAAAACATCCAAAAACAACTACACTAATTGTGTTTATTCTTTATTTAATTTTTATCGGATTAAAAATATCAATTGACCCCACATATTCAATTAACGATTACTTATTGGGTTATTTGTTTAAAATTACGGAATGGTCTTATTTTCCGTTAATCCCATGGTTTATTTATCCCCTATTTGGATTTATGTGGGCACAAAATAAAAAACTATTAAAATATTTTAATCCTTCTTTAATATGGCGATTATTTTTAGTATTAATTTATTTTGTGTTTATTTATTCAACTTTTCAATATCTTATAAATACGAGTAATAACCTGGATATTTATTACAATCATGATATTAAATTTGTCATATATTCAATTTTATTCATAAGCGGATATTGGTTATTATTAAAACAATTTAATTATTATTTTAATAATTTTTTGGGATTAAAATATGTTAGATATCTCGGTAAAAACGTAACGTTAATATATTTTATTCAATGGATAATAATAGGAAACTTAAGCACTGAATTATACGGTAAATTAAACGTTTTTTTAACATCGGCATTGTTTTTAGCAGTTATTATAATAACAAGCGCTGGGGCATATTATTTAGAGAACAAAATAAAATTCATAAAAATTTAAGTTTTTTTTATTTTTATGTTTTTTTCCTTGACAAGCCTAAAATTATTTCGTAATTTTAATAACTTAATTTTTGAAATTATGATAAAATTTATTCCGCGGTAGCTCAATGGCAGAGCATGCGGCTGTTAACCGCAGGGTTGCAGGTTCGAGCCCTGCCCGCGGAGCAAAACTAAAACCCCGATTTTTCGGGGTTTTTTGTTTTAAACTTATTAATCAAATAATATCAATTTTAATATCCATATCGAAATAATATACTTTAGCTTAGCCACCAATCTATTTTTTCCTATATTTTAATTAATTCAGTTTTGATATTCATTTTTTTATTTTTATTAAATTTTAGTTATATTTGCAGTAAATGGTTTTCCTGCACATATAAATATTTATATTTGCAGCAAATCATTTTAATGCATATATGTATTTCCATATTTGCAGTAATTTAAACAAATTAATTAGTTTAAGAGATATTAAAATGGATATTAAAGAATTTCGGTCAGGCTACTACAAACAACAATACAAATATAAGAGTTTTTTACCGACTCATATCAATAATGAATGGCAGATTAGCGATTTAAGATTGATTAACTTATTAGCTGAAGCATCCAATAAACTGGGCGAACTAAATGCCTATTCACAATTAGTTCCAGATGTTGATTTTTTCATAAAAATGCATATTAGTAAGGAAGCTACTACAAGTAGTAGAATTGAAGGAACGAGAACAAATATTTCTGATGCACTCCAGAAAATAATTAATATTGATCCCGAAAAAAGAGATGATTGGCTGGAAGTAAACAATTACATTAATGCGATGACAGAAGCTATTAAGTTATTGAAAGTCCTCCCAATCTCAAGTCGTCTAATAAAACAAGTTCATTTTGTTTTATTACAAGGTGTGAGAGGTGAAAGCAAACAACCGGGAGAATTTAGAACAAGTCAGAATTGGATAGGTGGAGCTTCAATTAATGATGCAGTATTTATCCCTCCTGCTGCTGAAGATTTACCGGAATTACTTTCAGATCTTGAAAAATTTATCAACAACGAAAACAATCAAATTCCGCAACTGGTTAAAAGTGCGATTATACATTATCAATTTGAAACAATTCATCCTTTTTTAGATGGCAATGGTAGAATCGGTAGATTATTAATAACTTTGTATTTAGTCAATAATGGGCTTTTATCTAAACCTGTTCTTTATTTATCAGATTACTTTGAAAAGAATCGGTCACTATATTATGATAATTTGAATAATGTTCGCTTATCAAACGATTTGTACCGTTGGCTTTTATTTTTTCTTGAAGGGATTAGAGTTACAGCATCTCATTCGATTGACACACTTAAAAAGATTGTTGAGCTAAGGAGAGAATTAGAGTCCCAAATAAACGATAATTTTGGCAAAAAGATTGCTATGGCTCATAGACTTTTAATTTATCTCTATTCAAACCCTATTGTAGATATTAGCGAGATTGCAAATGAACTTTCTATTAATATTTCAACAGCAAATAGAATTATTAATGATTTTCTAACATATGGTTATTTGAGTGAAATAACCGGATATAAAAGAAATAGATTATTTAAATTTAAAAAATATATAGACCTTTTTGAATAAAACAACTTCTTTCCTATAAATCGGCTGATTTGTATTTATCTTATTTTGGCTGTTGCAAACATGCCAATTTATACTTAGATTTACTTAATAAAATTAATTTGTAAAATGTTAATATTAAAAATTGATAAACAGAGTAAAACTCCCATTTTTAAACAAATTATTGAACAGATAATTGAAAAAGTTAATAACGAAACTATAAAAATAGGTTTTAAATTACCCCCCACAAGAAAATTAGCCGAACAATTAGGAATTAACAGAACAACCGTTTATAAAGCTTATCAAGAACTTTGGGCTTTGGGATATATTGAAAGTAAAATTGGATCATCATGTATAATTAGAGCAAAACGAGATTGTCTCAAATTAAACAAAAACGAAAAAAAACCGTTATTTTGTAATAGTATTAAAATAAATAAAAATGCAGAATATTTATTTAATTCGTTTAAAACCGTAGGATCTCCTTTTCAAGTAAAATCAGAAAGTTTTAGCGGGATTGATTTTAGCTTACTTCATCCTGACCCAAGGTTGTATCCGTTTAATGATTTTAGAAAAGCATTAAATAATGTTTTAATAAACAATCCGAGTGAAATTTTAGATTACGGCGACACTTCTGGTTATAAGTTGTTAAAAGAATTTTTAGCAGAAAGAATGAGATTCCATAGTAT
>CALGLM010000477.1 GCA_937930275.1 uncultured Ignavibacteria bacterium | reverse complement strand
TGAAGAAAGTATTAATAATGATGAAATTGTGCCTATAAATAATGAAACTGAAGTTTCAATTATTTCGGAAAATGCGTTAAATACAGAAACCACCGATTCTATAGATGTTATTGAAAACGAAACAATATATACCAAAGAAGATACTGATATACTTACTGATAGTACAATTGCAAATGACGGGTATTTAAAGAATGAAGAAATGATTACTCAAGAAGAAAATAAAACAGTGGAAATAATTGAGGAAATTGTATTGGATGAAACAGAAGAATATGTATTTGAGACAATACAAGATGAAATTATTGATAAAACGCTTGATGAAACTTTAATAAATAATGAGCAAATTATTGATAAATACGAGGGGGATAATAGCAGCAAAGAGTATATTAACGAACTACTTGAAGAAGAAGAGTTGAAAATTGAATTTGAGGACAAAGATACAAAAAGTTTTAGTATAGATACAAATTTAACGGACTCTCAGATAAATTTAACCGAAGATAGAAAAGAGGATGATATAAAAAGTAGTGATGAGATCGTAAAAACAGAAATAGCAGTAAAAGATAGTGCTATAAATGTGATGGATTTGATGGATGAAAAAGAGATTAATAAGGTTATTAAAAATTTATTTAATGACGATTACGAGGAGTTTGCAGAGAACGTAGAAAAAATGGGACAATTGGAAAGTATTGATGAAACCATTACTTATATTAACACTTATTGCAATAATATGGGAATCTCAGAAAATAGAAAAGAGGTCATATTATTTAAAAAATTAATTACACATTATTTTAAAAGGTAAAAATGTTTATAGATCATGTTGAAATAAAAGTTAAAGCAGGAGACGGCGGAAACGGTGCCGTAGCATTTAGAAGAGAAAAATTTGTGCCTAAAGGGGGTCCTTCGGGCGGAAACGGCGGAAACGGCGGCGATGTTTATATTGAAACAAGTAATAATCTTTTGACTTTGTTAGATTTTAAATATAATTTTAAGTTTATTGCAGAAAATGGTGCACCGGGAGGAACTTCATTAAAAGACGGAAGAAGCGGAGTAGATATTATAATTAAAGTACCTGTTGGCACAATGGTTAAAGATGCCGATACGGATGAATTATTATTTGATTTGGACGAAAACGGAAAACGAGTATTGTTGGCAGCCGGCGGTAGGGGAGGGAAAGGGAATAGCAATTTTGCAACTCCCACAAACCAAACTCCTCGTTATGCTGAAGACGGTACTTTAGGAGAAGAAAAAAATATTGTTCTTGAACTTAAGTTACTTGCTGATGTAGCTTTAGTCGGCTTTCCTAATGCAGGTAAATCAACATTAATTTCTACTATTAGTGCAGCTAAACCTAAAATTGCCGACTATCCTTTTACTACATTAACACCAAATTTGGGTATTGTAAAGTATAAGGATTATAAATCGTTTATTGTTGCCGATATACCCGGACTTATAGAAGGAGCTCATTTAGGTAAAGGTTTAGGAATTCAATTTTTAAAGCATATTGAACGAACTAAATTATTACTTATTATGCTTGATGCATTTAGCGAAGACTTTCAAAAAGATTACGATATCTTAATTAACGAATTAAAAAGTTATAGTAAAGAATTAAGTAAAAGGAAAAAGATTGTAGCTTTTACAAAAGCAGACGTCTATTCGGACGATGAACTTGCGGAAGTAAAAAAACGAAAAATAAAAGGATACAGAGCCAAACCGTTGGTGATTTCGGCAGTCAGCGGTTACGGAATTCCGGAATTATTAGATATACTTTGGAATAATTTAACAAGTTTATAATAATTAATATTTTCCTTTTATTAGTAAAGTGTAGTGATTTTTAACTACATATTTAGTAGGATTTTATATTATTAGCGGATAATTTAGAGTAAAGTTGCCCCCAACGCTTGGTTTTAAGGAAGGGGGCAGAGATAAGTGTGTTTAAGATCAATTTTAGAAAAAATATAATTTAAAAGGAGTGAATACTACTAAAAAAGTTAATTATTTTTATCTAATAAATTTCTTTTATTAATATTAATTTGATAATAAAAATTTATTCAATACTTCCTTTGTCTGTTTGTTCGCCGTCTTTATCGAAATAAAGTGAAATCTTTTCTGTGCCTATTTTTATAATTGCTTCATAAAAAATTTCACCGCTTTTTACCGTTAATTGATTAGCTTCTGAAATTTTACTTCCTCCGTAAGTTGTTTTTACATAATTTGTAATGTTTTTAGGAAGTTTTGCCGGAGAAAGCGAATTTTTTGTCATTTTAAAATCACCTGAAGGATTAAAAATAGCGGTAATTGATTTTCCTTTTTCTTTAAATTTTACAATATATTCGGCGTCATACACTTCTGTTTCATCAACTTTTGTCCATTTAGCGCCGGTTGCTTTTGGGTAAAGTTGGGTAAAAGAATCTTTAACTTCTTGTGGAATATTAACATTTTGAGCACTAACAATAACTGAAAATAATAGAATAATGATAAATAAATGTTTAATTTGCACTTGGGACCTCTTGTTGATTAATAAATTTAATTGTGGGTAACTAATATAACCAATAATTTATGATTTAATAAAAATTTCTATTTATCAAATTCAAATAAATATTATTAAGCACATTTTCAATTCCGTTTCTTAATTTATTAAGTGATTTTATAGGGCTATTGACAATAAAAATGTTATTTGCTATTTTGAAAACAAAGCTAAATAATTACGTGAGGTGACAAAATGAAGATAGTAGCTACTACATTGTTAATAATGATACTTTTAACAAGTATTATTTATAATCAGACTATAAAGGATGCAAGTTATTATTCTTATTTTTCTTCTCGAAATAGTCAAAATATTGAGGATGCTATTACGATGCATGATAAATTAATGATGCAAAAACGTAATAAAACAGAACTAAAGACGGAAACGGGGATACTTTACAGACCTTTAATAATTAACGTTAATGATAATACAAAAAAACAAACCTATACTTACGATGAAAACGGGAGAAGGCTTATAGGATTGTACGAGATTTTAGATAACGGCAATTGGGTTAATGTTTCTCGAGAAACAAGTACTTATGATATTCAAGGTAATGAACTTACATATCTAAGAGAAGATTGGGTGATAGGGGCTTGGGTGAATAGTTATAGATATACATATACTTATAACACAAACGGAGATATGATTAGTCATTTGTATGAAATGTGGGAAAACGGTGGTTGGGAAATGAAAAATAGACATTCTTATACTTATGATGTAAACGGAAATATACTAACGCTTGTATTTGAAACCTATGATAGCGGCGTTTGGGAAAACTTTTATAGATATACTCATACTTACGATGTAAACGGAAATATGCTAACAATGCTATATGAAATTTGGCAAAATAGTACTTGGGTAAATAACGGCAGGTATCTTTACACTTATGATCAAAACGGATTTATGGTTTCGGGTTTGTACGAAATATGGCAAAACGGTAATTGGACTAACAGCGGAAGATATTCTTATGTATTAGATGCACACGGAAATCCGCTTAATTTTTTGTATGAAAGTTGGAATAACGGTGCTTGGGTTAATAATTGGCAAACTATTTTTACATATGATTCAAACGAAAATATGCTTACCGAATTGACTCAAACTTGGGTGAGCGGAGAATGGGTTAGTAGTTCATTATATACTTATACATATGATTTAATGGGAAATATGCTAACATTTTTATATAAATATTGGGATAACGGTGCATTTGTAAACGGTTCATTAGAAACCTACACTTACGATATAAACAATAATACCGAGACTGCAAAGGCTGAATTGTGGGAGAATAATTCATGGGTTAAAAACGAATATGGGGCAATGTCCGTTATTTCCAATAATAAAAGAGATTATTTATATGTTTCGGGGTATAATTGTAATATTCAATTTACGCAATTTACCGATGTTGAAGATGAAATTAACAAAAGCTTGGTGTTTAGGTTAAACCAAAATTATCCAAATCCGTTTAACCCAAGTACAAACATTAATTTTACTATACCTAATGCTGGATTTGTAACAATAAAAATATATGATGTTTTAGGTAAAGAAGTAACCACGCTTATTAACGAAGAGCTGATTGCGGGTAATTATACAAAAACCTGGGATGCAAATAACTTAAGCAGCGGAGTTTATTTCTATAAACTGCAAGCAGGTAAATTTACAGAAACCAAGAAGATGGTTTTGTTTAAATAATACTAAATGTTGAATAAATAAAGTTAAATAATAAGTGTTTTATTAATTAGGTTAAAATCTAAGAATTGATTGACTAATAAACTTTTATCTCGTTGGCTATATATTTTATTGAGGC
>CALGLM010000476.1 GCA_937930275.1 uncultured Ignavibacteria bacterium | reverse complement strand
AAAATAATTTTGGGACATAATTTAGCACCCATATATACCTTTGTTTATTTTTATTACATATTTTGCTATTATTGAAAGTAAAATTATTAAAATATGGGTTATAATCAAATGAAAAATTTGTACATACTTTTAGCTATTATGTTTTTAAGTTTAGGTTGCGGTTCAAATAAGACGGAAAAATTTTCGGATGAGTGTTCAATCGATTATAACAAGATTGATAAAATTATAAAATTTGATACCCCCGATTCAGTTCAACTTAAAAAATTCAATCCGTTTATTGAATCGGAATTTGTAAAAATAAAAAAAGATGATTTGGAAGTTTCCGGTTACAGAACCGAAAATAAAGTGTTTTATAATGAAGTAATAAAGCCATATTTATTAAAGTATAAAAGCGAACTACAAAAATTGCCGATTAAAGAGGCAGTTAACGAAATTGCAATATTTATACATCAAGCTTACCGAACATATTTAGGAGAAGATTTTTACAGATGGGGCGGTGATATAAATGACCTTGACGACCCGCAGGGAGAAAAATCAAGAGGTAAATATAAATACGGATTGGATTGCTCAGGGTTTACTACTTCGGCTTACGATGCTGCTGTTGATTTGGGTTTACTTGACCCAAGTTCCGATGGTGCTATATTTTCATCAAAAGGATTTGAATATTACTGTAAAACTTATAACTTAAAAGACGGCGGCGGTATAAAAGACACTCCGAATAACTTTAGAGTAGATACAAAAGAATTAGCCGTTTTGGGTAAAATTATATTTTCTGTAAAACAAGGTGGGGCTCCGACTGACGAACAAATTAAATTACTGCAACCGGGTGATATTGTAGGTAGAAGCGGTCATTTTGGAATGATAGTATTTATTAACAAAAAACCATATTATTTAGAAAGCGGCGGCTGGGTTGTTCCTAACCACAATTGGTTACCGTATTGTGCAAAAGAAGCTTTGGAAATTTTTGCACGTAACGGTAATATAGATGTAAGACGGGCTTTACCTTAAAAATAATGCAATTTATAACAACTTACGGCAATAATTTAACAAAAAAGTTAAGTTATTAGGTCTTGATTACTTACAATTAAGGTGATTTTGTTAAATAGCTAAAAAAAGGCTTTAATTATGTAAAAAATATCGTAATTATGGATAACTTGTGAATAAAAATTTAAGGATTAACTTATTTTTAAGTTTAATAAAATTTGTTAAATTACATATCTTAAACAACTTAACTTTTTTACTATATTAATAATAAATAGTTATTACAATCTATTAAAATGTGGATAATAACATAACAAAATAATATTCTCAACATTCATTATTTTAGGTGTAAATAACTATTACTTAGATAATTTATTATCCACATCAAAAAACAACATAAAATTACTTTAATTATTTAAAAACTAATAAGTTAAAAAGTTATCCACATATCCACACTAATATAACATAAACCATTCTTTTAAATTTAAACAAAAGAAATATAT
>CALGLM010000475.1 GCA_937930275.1 uncultured Ignavibacteria bacterium | reverse complement strand
GACCACCGAGATCTACACTCTTTCCCTACACGACGCTCTTCCGATCTCGGATAATGAAGAGTTAATAAAAATAGGTGATGATCCGGAAATTACAGCAATGGCAGAAGAAGAGCTAAAAGAACTTAAGCAGAACGAGAAAAAAATGTCTGAAGAAATTAAATTCTTATTAGTTCCTAAAGATCCGAATGATGATAAAAACGTAATTGTTGAAATACGTGCAGGAACCGGCGGGGATGAAGCGGGTATATTTGCTGCCGATTTGTTTAGAATGTATAGTCGTTTTGCCGAATTGAAAGGATGGAGGCAAGAGATTATTGATATAAGTGAAATAGGCGGATTAGGCGGTATTAAAGAAGTTGTTTTTAATTTAAGCGGTACCGGTGTTTATGCCGATATGAAATACGAAAGTGGTGTTCATAGAGTGCAGCGCGTACCTTTAACCGAAGCCAACGGACGAGTGCATACTTCGGCAGCTTCAGTTGCAATTTTACCTGAAGTTGAAGACGTTCAAGTTGATATTGACCCTAATGATTTGCGTATTGACGTATATAGAAGCGGTGGGGCAGGCGGTCAGAACGTGAATAAAGTTGAAACGGCAATTCGTATAACTCACTTACCTACCGGTCTTGTAGTTCAGTGCCAAGATGAAAGATCGCAATTAAAAAATCGTCAAAAAGCCATGAAAGTACTTCAAGCTCGTCTGTACGATCTAAAGCAACAAGAACAAACCAAAGAAATTACCGAACAAAGAAGAACAATGGTTAAAAGCGGAGATAGAAGCGATAAAATTCGTACTTATAACTTCCCTCAAAACCGTGTTACAGATCATCGTATCGGTCTTACTTTATATAATTTAGCCAACATCATAGAAGGCGATTTAACCGAACTTATTGAAAAATTAAAATTAGCAGACAAAACCGAAAAACTAAATGCGGAGGTTTCTACATTTAGCTGATAGATTTTTTAAAATTATCAATAAAACGAATTAAAAACGCCAATACAAATCCTAAGCCCGAAAGAATTACGTCATAAATATCAACCGTGAATATTTTTTGGTAACCTAAACTGTAGCTTAAAAATTTTACTAAAATGATTATGCTCAAAAATAACGAAAACCCTAATATTCCGGCGCATAGGGGTTTAACCATATAGCAATTAAATTTTGATTTCCCCCTTTTCTTTTCAAGCACCAAACTGTTGTTTTGTAGCACTTCCTGCATCTCTTTTTTACTCCTCTATTTTTCCTGTGCAAATTAACAAAAATATCCATAACCGGTTGTGATATTGCGCACAACATCAATTAGTAAGTGATATACATCAATATATTACAATAGAATTTTTTGCCTTACACAAACTTAATTGATTGTTTTGCAAAAAGCAAATGTTTTTATTTTTTATTTAAATTTTAATTGGCTAAATTTACACACTAAATTTTAACTTGAAATATGAAAAAAATATTGTTTATATCGTTTTATTGGCCCCCCAGCGGAAAAGCGTCTCTACACTTTCCTTTAAAAATGATACAATACTTAAGCGAAAAGGGGCATAATTTAGCGGTCTTAACCGTAAATGAAGATACTTTTTCCGCAAAGGATGATACTTTTACAAAGTACATACCTAAGGAGCTTAAAGTTATTAAAACCGGCTACTTTGATCCTTTTGTATATTATAAAAAATTTTTAGGAAAAGATAAAGAAATTCCTATGTTTGCTACAGAAGTGATTTCAACCGAAAAAAAAGGTTTAAAACATAAAATATCGCTTTGGATAAGGATGAATTTGTTTATACCGGATGCAAGAATAGGCTGGTATAAACAAGCTGTTAAAGCCGGCAAAAAATTATTAAACCAAGAAAAATATGATGTAATTATTACAAACGGACCCCCGCATAGCGTTCATTTAATCGGTGTTACTTTAAGTAAAAAGTTTAATATTCCTTTAATTCCTATATTAATTGACCCATGGGTTGATATTGCCTCTTACAAAAACCAAACAAGAAATAAAATAGTAGTTTGGTTAGATAACTACTTAGAAAAGAAAACCATGAAAAGGGGAAAAGCAGCAATTTTTGTTACAAAAAGTATGATGAACTACTTTATTAAAAAATATAAATTTATGAAGGAAAAATCATATCAGCTTTACTGGGGTTATAACGAAGAGGATTTTGAAGGAATAATTGAGCAAAAGAGTAGCAACGAGTATAAAACTATTTTGCATGCAGGTAATATGTATGAATATCAGAATCCGCAAAAATTTTGGGAAACGATAAAAAATAAAATTGAAAACGGATCTAAATTTAAGCTTAAATTTATTGGATCGTTAGCTCCTAATATAAAAGAAAATATACTACGACTGGGGCTGGATAAATATTCCGAATTTTTAGGTTTTTTAGATTATAGTGACGTTATTAAAGAAATAGTTAATGCCGACTATTTACTTGCTTGTACGCACGAACAAAGGCACGTACCGGGAAAATTATTTGAATATATGAGAGCCAAAAAACCTATAATTGTTTTTGGTGACCCTAATGAAGAAGTTAAAGAACTTATTACAAAAGCCGGTTTAGGAAAGTATTATTCGTTTAATGACGCTGCCGAAGATTTTTTCGATTTTGCCGATAATATAAGCTATAACGAAAGAAATATTATTTGTCATAACAGAAAAAATATTTCAATTGAATTAGAAAATATTTTAAATAAAGTTTGTTAAATATTATGATTAATGAAAACACTAAATCGATTATTTTTTCTATTTCGGCAGTATTATTGTGGTCAACTGTTGCAACGGCATTTAAAATTACGTTACAAGGCATGTCGTTTTCCCAACTTTTGTTTTATTCATCTTTTTTTAGTACGGTATCATTATTTTTTATTTCAATGATAACTAATAAAGGGAGGATTAAAAAAGAATTCGGCGGAAAGTACATAATAAAAAATGTTTTGCTGGGTGCATTAAATCCATTTTTATATTATTTAGTATTATTTAAGGCTTATTCGTTATTACCTGCACAGCAGGCTCAACCTTTAAATTATACTTGGCCAATTGCTATTGCAATTTTTTCAGCAATATTTTTAAGACATAAAATCTCTAATAGAACTATTATTGGTTTAATTGTTGCGTTTATAGGCGTATATCTGATTGCAGCAAAAGGGGGTGTTCTAAATTTTAGCTTTTCCAATCCATTAGGTGTTTTATTAGCAATTGGCAGCTCTTTAATTTGGGCTACATACTGGACAATTAGCATGTCGGATAAACGGGATAACTCAATAAAACTTTTCGGCGGTTTTTATTTCGGCACATTAATAAGCGGTATTTATATTTTATTTTTTGATACTTTTAAAGTAAATTATGTTTATTTATTAGGCGCTCTATATGTCGGCTTATTTGAAATGGGAATTACGTTCTTTTTATGGATGAAAGGACTTGAGTATAGTAAAGATAAAGCAAAAACAAGTACTTTGGCATATTTATCACCGTTTATCTCATTTTTATTTATTAGTTTAATTTTGAAAGAGAAAATTTTACTAACTTCTATTTTCGGTTTAGTTTTAATAATAGCCGGAATTATTTACCAACAGACCGAAAAGAGAAGAATTTCATAAAATTAATAAACTATATTTTATAGTTGTTTTTAAGTGTTTTTAATGATAATAACACTAATGTTAAGTGGTTAAACTTTGCTATAGTGTTTACATGAATTAAATAAATCTTATCTTTTTATTTATGCAATTAAAGTCCGAGTTTTTGATAAATATAATTGTAAATATCTTTACGAGCAGCTCTGGTATTAGTGTTTGTAATATTGCTAATAAAAGCTATAAAATATGAGGGTTCTAAAACATATACAACGTATGCGGCAACACCGGGTACGCCTCCTTCGTGTTCCGCAATTCGGCTAAAACCAATTCTATTTTTGCCCAATCCGTAACCGTAACCACCTTCAATTTTGTCACCGGTTAAAAATTTATTCATAAAGTCGGAGCTAAATATTTTATTTTTGTTTAACGCAACATACCATTTATATAAATCTTCAACAGAAGTTTGTAAAGCTCCGCTGCCATACTTAAACGAATAATTAAAATAAGGGATGTTTTTTAATCCTTCCGGCGTAACTTCGTAATGATTAACTCTACCTTTAATTAAATCTATCCGTGAAAAATTCCCGGTATTTGTCATATTTGCAGGAATAAAAAAGTTTTTTGCTAAAAACTCGTTAAAAGGCATTCCGCTGACTTTTTCGACCAAGTAAGCAAGAATTCCGTAATTTGAATTTGAATAAACAAACTTATCGTTTGGTTCGTTAAAAACCGCATTTTTCTTAATCCATTCAACAACTTTCGGTAAATCTGTTGTGAATAATTTAAGGCTGTCATAATTTTTAAAATCGTTATATGTTTGAATTCCGCTTTTATGCGTTAGTAAACTTTTAATTGTTATTTTGTCCGCATTTGGAAAATCGGGTAAATATTTTTTTAGAGTGTCGTCTATACTCAGCTTGTTTTGAAGAGAAAGGATTAATACAGAAGCACCGGTAAACTGTTTTGAAATTGAAGCAACATTAAAAATATATTCGGTTTTATTAGGTACTTCAAGTTCAAAATTTGCATAACCGTAAGCTTTTTTAAATAAAATTTCGTCAGGTGTGCCAATTAAGATGCAGCCGCTAAATGTGGTATCTTTAACATAAGGTGAAATTATGCTATCCATTTCGGTTTCGGTAAATTTAATTTGCCCAAATAATGACGCGGCAATAAATAGAAGTGATAAGAGTTTTTTCATGTCAATTAAATAGTTTATAAAAAATACAGGTTATATAATTAATTTATAAAAATGTTTCAATCTTAAAAGGTTGTTATTTATCTAAAAAGATTGTTATTTATCTAAAAAGATTGTTTGTGTTGGGTAAGCAAAATTGATGTTTTGTTTATTGAATTCTTCAAAGATGCGCAAATTAATCTTATCCATTAAAAACATAAATTCTTTATAATCGGGTGAGTTGTAAAAAAGTACTGTTTCAAAAGTTAATGCTGAATCCCCAAAGCTTGCAAAAGTACATCTATCCAGCTCAATTCCTTCGTAATCTTTAATAATATCTGCAATTATTACAGGAATCATTTTAAGTTTTTCGGGTTCGGTTTGGTAAGTTACTCCCAAATTAAAAACAAATCTTCTACGTTTTAATGCTTTAAAGTTGTGGATTCGAGAATTTGTTAAATTAGAATTTGATACAATTATCAGCTCGCCGCTAAGGCTTCTTATTTTTGTAGATTTTATGCCTATTTGTTCAATTGTACCGGATTTAGTATCAACGGTAATAAAGTCCCCAATTTCAAAGGGTCTATCAAAAAATATTACAAAGTAGCTAAACAAATCACCTAAAAGAGCTTGAGCTGCCAATGCCACCGCAATGCCGCCTATACCAAGACCGGCTACTATTGCAGTTACATTAATCCCCAAATTATCTAAGAGAAAAAGAAAGCCGAGTACATATACTAAAACGTTAAAAAGTGATGTTAAAGCTTTTATTTTCTTTTTGCCGCTTTCTTCGTCAGATTTATTAATATAACCGGTTAAAATTAAATTTAAAACTCGTCCGATAAATTTTACAATATAGTAGGTTGTTAAAATAATAAATATTGTTTGAACGATTTTTTCAATATGCTTTGGAATAACTAAACTTTCAAAAGCAATATAAAACGAGTTTAAATATAAAAGCGGGACTAAATACTTCTTGAAATTTATATACTTATGTTCACTTTTTTCCAAATCGGGAACAGCCGATTTAAATAAATATTTTTTTACCATATATTTTATAATTGCAATAATAAAAATGCTAATTATAAAAATACTTGCGGCAATTATATAGTCGTATAAAGTGTTACCAAAATAACTTGTTTCAAATATTTTTTTTATCATACCGTAAACCTATAACCATTTGTTCTTTTTAAACCAATATCCTAAAGAAATGCCTATTGCAATCATTAATCCCCAAATTACAAAATATGCATATTTCCACTCCAGTTCGGGCATATGTTTAAAGTTCATACCATAAACTCCGGCAATAAAAGTTAAAGGGATGAAGATGGTGGAAATAATGGTTAAAACTTTCATTACTTCGTTAAGCTGGTTGCTTGTTCCTGAAAGATGAACATTAAGCATGCTGAATAACGATTCTTTATTAGTTTCAAAAATTTCAATTATCTGATGGAAATGATCGTTAATATCTCTAAAATAAATAGCCAGGTCTTTGTTAATTAAAGCAAATTCTTGTTTCTGTAAACGTCCCAGTACTTCTCTAAACGGATAAAATGCCTGACGAATTTTGTGCATATCTTTTTGTAGATTTTTGATTTCATTTAAACCGTCTTTAACTGTATTTTCAATCAATCCTTCGTATAACTCCTCTACCGTATCACTTATATTATCCATAACAACAAAATAATGGTCAACAATGTTATCCAAAATAACATAAAATAAATAATCTGATGAGTCTCTTACATTTCCTTTATTGCTTAATATTTTATCGTCAATTTCTTTATATACCTTATCTTTTCCGTCATAAAAAGTAATTATCAAATCTTGCATTAAAATTATGCCGATTTGTTCAGTTTCTATACAATCGGTTTTTTTTAATGTAATTTTTTTTACTACAGAAAATAAATATTTCTCATATTCTTCAGCTTTAGGTCGCTGATAGGTATTTAAAATGTCTTCAATAGTTAATGGGTGAATTTTAAAGAATTTTCCGATTTCTGCGATGTAATTAGCATCAGCTAATCCGTTTACTCTTAACCATCTAAGTTTAGGAGTGATATCGTTTGTAAATTCTTTGTTCAAGTGAATTAAATTATCAATCTGCCTAAAAACGCAACTCTCTTTGTCATATTCAACTAATTCGAGCGTTGTTAACGATTTCTCGTTTTCACCTACATAAGTAAAAGTACCCGAAGGGACGCCGACTTTCCTTTTAATCTTTTTCTTCTTTTTCATCGGTCACCGGAATATATAAAATTTCAAATTTCAAGATAATTTAAATTAATATCTTATAATAAAAAAAATAGCCGAATAATAAAAATAATTACCCTAAAAAATATTAATTAATGCACAAAAAAATCCCTTGTCAGGGGAACAGAATTTGACTATTTTAAAACAAAGGAATATTTGAGTGTGGTCAAGCAAGGTTGGGTTGCCCTCACTTATTATTTCACTAATTAGCGTAATATATTAGTTTAATTAACTGTTTTATTATAAATATGGTGAAATGTTATGAAAATCAAAGCAATAATCTCTATCTTTTTTATTATTTTATTAAACTCTATTTTTGCACAAAC
>CALGLM010000474.1 GCA_937930275.1 uncultured Ignavibacteria bacterium | reverse complement strand
ATTTAATGCAGGCAATACCGGATATTTACGTTTAGGTGACGCAACCGATACTTCAGGTGTTCAAATTGTGTTTGATGCAGTTAAGTGGATTTATAAGGATACAATTCAAGTTTCTGTTGAAGATGATTTTAAAATTAATACAAGTTTCGAAATTAGTCAAAATTATCCTAATCCGTTTAATCCCTCTACTATAGTCAATTATACCATTCCCACAAACGGTTTCTTAAAAATTCAAATTTTTAATGAATTAGGTGAATTATTAAAAGTAGTTAAAGATGATTTTGTAGAAGTCGGAAATCATTCCCAACGTATTTATATGGACGGATATCCGAGCGGACATTTATTTATCAATTTTGTTTTTAAGGATAACGCAACAAACCAAACGGTTTCTAAAACTGTAAAAGCAACTTTAGTTAAGTAGAAATTATTATATACAATAACAAAAATACCTATAGATTTTGTAGAATTAAAATTACGGCGTCATTCTTTTTAGAATTGAAGGATGACGCTAAATTAAATAGTATTTAATAAGTATTTATACATCGCAAATGTTTATTCATTCTCCCTTTTTATTAATTTTGCTATATTATTCTTAATGCATATTCCAAATAATTAAAAACAATATTCTAATAAGTCATTAAATAGTTTTCCCCAACTTACGCAGTATAAATTTGTACAATTCAATTACAATTAATACAAGCGAAGAAGCAGCAAACGACCAAAACCAAGCAATTAATTCAATCTCCTGATTTCTAAATGCTCTTTGTAATATCGGTATATATATTACTGAAATAGTAAATAATATTGAAACAACAATACTTAACATTAAAGGTTTGTTTTTTAGCGGACTTAATAATAGTGAACTTTCTTCTAAAGACCTACAAGTTACTCCGTTAAATATTCTTGCAAATATTAATGTAATAAAAAATATTGTCTCTGCTTTTTGTGGAGTAAATCCTAAATTAATTGCTGTCGCAAATGAACCGATAGTAATTAAACCAATAATAATACCGGCAACGGCAATAAAAGCAAATGTTCTCTTATCAATAATTCCTTCTTTAACGTTTCTTGGTTTATGATGCATCAACCCTTTTTCTGCCGGCTCAACTCCTAACGAAATAGCTATTAATCCATCCATTAAAAAATTAATAAATAAAATTTGAACAGCTTGTAAAGGTATTGGTAAGTTTGCAATTAATGAAATAATCAATGCTAATACTGTACCTAAATTACCGCCTAAAAGATAAACCAAATATTTTTTTATATTTTGAAAAATTCCTCTTCCTTCTTCAACTGCCGATACAATTGATGCAAAATTATCATCAGTTAATATCATATCTGCTGCTTCTCTGCTAACTTCGGTTCCTTTTATTCCCATTGCAACACCAATATCGGCTTTTTTTAATGCAGGTGCATCATTAACACCGTCCCCTGTCATAGCAACAATATTTCCGCGTTTCATAAGAGAATTTACTATTTTTAGTTTGTGCGAAGGTGATATTCTGGCATAAACAACTGTATTATCCACTATAGTTTCAAATTCTTCGTCACTCATACTTTCAAGCTTTATTCCGGAAATTGATTTATCATCTCCCCTCATAATACCTAATTCTTTAGCTACTGCAACGGCAGTAACCTCATGGTCGCCCGTAATCATTATAGGCTTAATTCCGGCAGATTCACACAATTTAATTGCTTCTTTTACTTCCGGACGAGGAGGGTCAATCATGCCTACCATTCCGCCAAAAATCAGATCCTTTTCAATATCAACATTATTATAATCACCAACAAACTTGTAGGCAATAACAAGAACTCGCAGTGCTTTACTTCCGAACTCTTCGGCTCTTTTATCTAAATTTAGCTTATAATTTTCATCAAACTCAACAACACCCTTTTTGCATAGATAAAAAGAACATGAAGGTAAAATTATTTCAGGCGCACCTTTGCTTATTACAATAAAATTATCATTACTCCATTTATGAACGGTAGTCATCCGTTTTGTTTCAGATGAAAAAGGAATTTCAAAAACTCTGTTATATTGATTTTTTAGATTTGGAACATTAGAACATGCTTTTTCGGCAGCAACAACAATCGCTCCTTCCGTAGGGTCACCGTTTATTACCCATTTTCCGTTATCGTTCATCAATGTCGCATCGCAGCATAACGCACCATATCTTAATACCTCTAAAAGTTCCAATTGTGTACCGGAAATTATCATATCCCCGGCAACCGTAAAATCACCGTTTGGAGTATAACCGACACCTGAAACATCAACTACAGTATCATATGTGTAAATTTTCCTTACAGTCATTTCATCTTGAGTCAAAGTACCTGTTTTATCTGAACATATAATATTTGTTGCACCCAAAGTTTCAACGGCAGGAAGTTTTCTAATTAATGCTTTACGCTTAACCATCCGTCTAACACCTAATGCAATACTTATAGTAACCACTGCGGGTAATGCTTCCGGAATTATTGCAACAGCAATTGCTACTCCCCAAATAAACATCTCTACAATGTTATTGCCATTTAAAAAGCCTACTATACTCATTATTCCGGCAATAAAAATGGCATATATACCAATACTTTTTCCTAATTGGTTTAAGTTTACTTGTAAGGGGGTTTTCCTGTTTTCAGTATTTTGCAATAAAGAAGCAATTTTACCAAATTCAGTCTTCATCCCTGTTGCAATCACTACCCCTTTTCCCCTACCATAAAGTATAGAAGTACCCATGAACAACATATTAAATTGATCACCTAAAGGGGTTATAATATCTTCTAATGAACCGTTATGTTTTTCAATAGGAGTAGATTCGCCCGTAAGCGATGCTTCGTCTGTTTTTAGATTGAATGATTCGATTACTCTACAATCAGCCGGAACTTTATCTCCGGTATTAAGAATAACGATATCACCTGGGACTAATTCTTTTGCAAAAATAACACTTTCAACTCCTTCTCTTACCACTGTTGAATGCGGAGCAGCCATTTGTTTTAACGATTCAATTGCTTTTCCCGCTTGAAATTCTTGAACAAACCCCAAAACACCTGCCAAAATAACAATTACTATAATAGCAATCGCTTCCACCGGTTGGTTAATTAATGCAGATACAATAGCGGCAACTATAAGAATTATAATTAATAAACTTTTAAATTGTTCAATAAATAATTGAATTATTGACTCTTTTTTTTCGTTTATTATTTCATTAAAACCAAATTCTTTATACTTTTGTTCTAATTCATAATTATTAAGACCGTTTTCGGTTGTTCTAAAATGGGTAAAAATATCTGATACCGATTTTGAGTACCAATTTACATTGGTTTGACGATTATCGGAATTTTCGGAATTTTGAGCCATAAATTAACCATATATTTAATATTCTGGAAATATAATGAAAATTTTTGTTTTTTAATATAAAAATCTTTATTTTGCAATAAAAAAGGAACCTTATGGAGAATAAAACACGAATTACCATAGCGCGAGGGGACGGTATAGGACCCAATATAATGAAATCCACATTAAGTATTCTTGAAGCTGCCGGTGCGCAACTTGATTACGACGAAATTGAAATAGGTGAAAATCTATATTTAAAGGGTTATACTTCCGGAATATCAGATAGTTCATGGGATACTTTAAGAAAAAATAAAATTTTTCTAAAAGCTCCTATTACAACACCGCGTGGAGGCGGATATAAAAGTCTTAATGTTACAATTCGTAAATCATTAGGTTTATTCGCTAATGTCAGACCGATAAAAGCATTTAGTCCATACGTCCCGACTCTTTTTCCTAAAATGGATGTAGTTATAATACGAGAGAATGAAGAAGACCTTTATTCGGGAATAGAACATAAACAAACGGACGAAGTAATTCAGTGTCTAAAAATAATTTCACGCCCGGGAAGCGAAAGAATAGTAAGATATGCGTTTGAATATGCACGCGTTTATGGTAGAAAGCATGTTACGTGTATGACAAAAGATAACATTATGAAACAGACAGACGGATTATTTCATAAAATATTTAGAGATGTTGCTGACGAGTACCCAAATATCCCAAGTGAGCATAAAATTATCGATATTGGTTCTGCCCTTGTTGCTGCAAGACCTGAAGATTTAGATGTGATTGTAACACTTAATCTTTACGGTGATATAATTTCTGATATTGCCGCCTTAGTTGCCGGCTCGGTCGGATTAGGAAGTTCTGCAAATGTTGGTGAAACTTGCGCAATGTTTGAAGCTATTCACGGAAGTGCGCCAGATATTGCAGGTAAAGGAATTGCAAATCCTTCGGGACTGCTTAATGCAGCCGTAATGATGCTTGTACATGTTGGGCAACCTGAAATAGCAGATAAAATACAAAACGCATGGTTATTAACTTTAGAGGACGGTTATCATACTGCTGACATATATAAAACAGGTTTATCAAAAAAACTTGTTAATACCTTTGAGTTTACCGACGAAATTATAAAAAGGCTCGGCAAAAAATCGGATAATATTTTCCATGCAAATTTTGCGGACTCAGATAAAAAAACTATTTCGGTAAAAATTAATAATACTATTAAACAAAAGAAAGAACTGGTTGGTGTAGATGTTTTTCTAAACTGGGATAATGATAACCGTAACCCCGATACATTGGGTGATTTATTGAATTCAATAGATAGCGGAAACCTTAAATTAAGGTTAATAACAAACAGAGGTGTAAAAGTATATCCAAACGGAATTCCCGAAACTTATTGCACAGACCATTGGCGGTGTAGATTTGTATCTAAACATAATGAAGAAATTAACGGTAAAGTCGATAAACTTAAAGAAATTTTACCTATTGACATAACAAACTTATTGAACTCTTTAACGTCTAATAACTTAGAATTTATTAAAATAGAAAACTTGTATTTATTTGACGGTGAAAAGGGATTTTCATTAGGTCAAGGAGAATAAGTTAATAACCGGTAAAGTAATTAATGTTGATAAAAACTATTAAACAACTAAAAAAAATTATTGTATTTGTTGTCGGGTTTACAATCCTTTTAATCGGATTGGCTTTAATTATTTTGCCGGGACCTGCATTTATTGTTATTCCTATCGGATTATCAATTCTTGCTACCGAATTTATTTGGGCAAGAAAACTTCTAAATAACGTTAAAGAAAAAATTAAGAAAAATAATCCTTTTAAAAAGTCGTAGCAATTATTTGCAAATGAATTGTATTAAATTAACTATTATTTTTTTTCTATTAATTCGCACTCTGGTTTTTTCGCAGGGTACCGGTTTACTATTTAAATCATTAAAAATTGATGAAGGACTATCTCAAAGTTCCGTAATTTGTTTACAACAAGATAAAACCGGTTATATCTGGTTTGGAACTGCAGACGGACTAAATAAATATGATGGTTATAATCTTTCAATTTATAAGAATGACCCAAATTTATTAAACAGCTTAACTGATAATACAATTACATCCTTATTAAAAACAGAAAACGGTACTTTATGTGCCGGCGTTATCACCGGAGAATTAAATATTTTTGATAGTGAAAAAAATTATTTCAATCATTATGATTTAAAGAAATATGTCCCTCAAAAAATACTTGACTCCCCTATTGAAATTGTAGATTATCCGATAACAAATTTTTCAAGAACGGTTACTACTTCAATTCTGACAATGGCTGAAGGAAAAAATAATTGTATATGGATAGGTACATGGGGATTAGGAATATTTAAAGCAATTTTTGACGGCAATAATAAAATTAGCAAAATTGAAAGAATTAACACATCCTTAGATAGTAAACTTAGAAAGATTTCAAAAATTTTAGTTCAGGATGATAATATTTGGATTGCAACTTTGGGTAACGGTGTATTTTGTTATAATTCAAAAAGCAATTCAATATTAAATCTAAATACTAAAAATTCCGGCTTATATTCTAATGATATATTAACACTTTATATAAACTCGGATAGTAGATTATTTATTTCTACATATTTAAACACTCTTCAATATCTGGATTTAAAAAAATTTCCTGCATTAATAAATAATATAAATCTGACCACCGATAAATTAGATAAACCATTTATTAGTATAATGAGTATAGTTGAAGATAAATCAGGAAATACTTGGTTTGGTTCGTTTGGTTATGGTTTATTTAGAATAAATAATTGGGATTTTAACACTATCCAAAATTATCATCATATAAAAGGTGATAAAACATCTCTTCCGAGTGATGAAGTAATTGCTTTAATGGTAGATAGAACTAATATTTTATGGATTGGTCATCATTTAAGTAAAGGTGCAACGCAAGTTATAAGCTTAAACAACAAATTTGACTTGATAAGCCGCGAAAGTTACGGACCAATTGCCTTAAATGATGATCCGGTTTGGTCTATTTATGAAGATAAAAATAATGTTTTGTATGTCGGAACATTTAGGGGCGGTTTAAATATTATTGATAAAACCGGTAATACAATCAAATTTATAACTAAAGATAATTCCGATTTATCTGATAACAATATTCGTGCTATTAATATGGATAAATTTGGTAATTTATGGATTGGTACTTTTTCCGGCGGACTTAATATTATTGAAAAAAACACAAATAAAATAATTGTATATAAGCATAACAAGGCAGATCATCACTCAATTCCGTCTAATCAAGTTTTAAAAATTACTTTTGATAGTGATACTACATGTTATCTTGCATGTTACGGCGGAGGTATTATTAAATGCAATATAAATAGTGCAAAATCTATATATTCTCTAAAATTTGAAAATATAATAACTCCGCTTAATAATAATATTATTGACAATAGATTTTACACCTTTCTTAAAATTTCGGATACAGAATTTTTAATAGGTACTTTTGGCGGCGGTCTTACATACTACAATAATTATACAAAAAAAGTTATAACTTATAAATATAATCCCAAAGATAAAACATCATTAAGCGAAAATAGAGTTTTGACAATTTATAAAAGCAGTTTAAATGATATTTGGGTAGGTACATTTGGCGGAGGATTAAATAAATTTGATTTAATTACAGAAAAATTTACTCGTTTCATTAAGTCAACAGGGGTAGATATTGCAGTAGTTTACGGAATTTTAGAAGATGAAATTAATAATTTATGGTTAAGCACCGATAACGGAATTATTAGATTTAACCCAAGCACATACAGAGTAGCAAGTTATGATATAACCGATGGTTTACAAGCGCTCGAATTTAGCGGAAATGCATATTTTAAAAATAAAGAAGGAAAAATGTATTTCGGAGGAGTTTCGGGATTAAACTTTTTTGACCCTCACAATATTAAAGAAAATAAATTCATTCCCAATATTGAGATAGTAAACGTAAAAATACTCGGAAATCCGGTTGTTTATTCAAATAATGAAATTACTTTAGATTATGACCAAAACTATATATCTATTGAATTTTCTTCACTTGATTTTACAAATCCCGCCAAAAACAAATATAAATTTATTTTAGAAAAATTTACCAAACAATGGATTTACACAGATGCTAAAAATAGAGTAGCTACATTTACAAATCTCTCTCCCGGAGAGTATATATTTAGAGTTAACGGTACTAATAGTGACGGTTATTGGAATAACCAGGGTGCATATTTAAAAATTAGGATACTTGCACCGTTTTGGGAAACATGGTGGTTTATAGGCGCAGCTATATTGCTAACTGTTTTACTATTGTATATCGGTTTTTATATTCGTTTTCAAAGCATACTTTCGGTTGAGCGATTAAAAGCTAAACTATCTGCCGATTTGCATGATAGCATAGGTAGTAGCTTAACAGAAATATCAATATTAAGTGAATTGGTAGCAGCTCGATCAGGTCATAGCGATCCCGAAATTATTAATTTATTAAATAAAATTAGTGAAACTGCACGAGGCTTAATAGATTCAATGAGTGATATTGTTTGGGTAGTTAACCCTTCCAAAGATTCTTTACACGATTTAATAGTACGACTTAGAGATTCTTACGGCGATATATATTCTTACAAAGGTATATCTTTTGTTACACAAAATGTGGATAAAATAAAGCATATAAAACTAAGTATGGAATACAAACAAAATCTATACTTAATATTTAAAGAAGCATTAAATAATTCGTTAAAACATAGTAAATGTACAAAAATCTTCCTTGATGTTAATTATAAAAACGGTTATTTATATTTTTCAATTTCAGATAATGGTGTTGGATTTACTTCAGAAGATAATAATTTAGGTAACGGTTTAATTAACTTGAAAAAACGAGCCGAAACAATTAACGGAAAAATCACTATTACTTCAAAAATTGACCAAGGAACAGAAGTAAAATTTATAGGAAAGATAAAATAATTTTAGCGAGGATTTTGTGATAAGCGTAACTATAATTGAAGATAACAATACAATACGTGAGGGACTATCCGCATTAATAAGCGGTACACCGGGTTATAATTGCATCGGAACATTTGATAGATGCGAAACATTTTTAGAAAATTTAGAAAATTTAAATCCGGATGTAGTATTAATGGATATCGGTTTACCGGGTATGAGCGGAATTGAAGGTGTAAAAAAGGCCGTTAAAATTAATCCTGATATTAATATTTTAATGTTAACGGTATATCAAGAAAATAGCGTTGTTTTTGACGCTTTATGCGCCGGTGCATGCGGATATCTTGTAAAAAAAACTCCCCCGCTCCGTCTATTGGAAGCAATTAAAGAAGCTTACGAAGGGGGTTCACCAATGAGTGCACAAATTGCACGAAAAGTTATTACCGTATTTCATCAGAACAGTAATCTAACAAATATTCATTCCGAATTTGATTTAAGTCAAAGAGAAAAAGAAGTGCTTGCAGCACTTGCCGAAGGAAATAATTACCAAGGAATTGCGGATTCACTGTTTATTAGTATTGATACGGTTAGACATCATATCCGAAACATTTATAAAAAACTTCACGTTCATTCTCAATCCGAAGCAGTCTCTAAAGCCATCCGAAAAGGACTAATTTAATTTTAGTTAAAACTTATTCATTCTTTTTAAGTTAAAATAAATTAATGTCCTAAATTTACAATTACTGCATAAATATGCAGTAATATGCAACATTTTCCATTATTTAACATGTAAAACCGCATTTATGTGTTGTTGTTATTGCAGCTAAAATAAACGTTTTTTGTAAGTGTACAATTGCAAAACTCAATCTACTAAATAAATAATAGGAGCAATCATGCATTCACAAAAAACAAAAGCATATTTTGCATTATTCTGCTTATACGGGTTTATTTTGCTCCTAAGTGCAATGTTAAATCCGATTACGGCTCAAGAAGCAAAAGGATCGATAAAAGGAAAAGTTATCGATTCAAAGAACAATGAAGAACTTATAGGAGCAAATGTTTTCATTTCCGATGTTGCTCTCGGCGCTTCAACAAATTTATACGGTGATTATCGTGTTGATAATATACCGGTCGGTAACTATACCCTCACTGTTAGTTACGTCGGTTATAAAGAAACAAAACGAGAAATTACCATTGAGTCGAACAAAACCCTTACGCTTAATATCGATATGCAACCGACAGCTTTAATGTTATCGGAGCTTATTGTTACAGGTCAAGGTTCGGCAATAGAAAGAAAAAAATTAACAGCTAATGTTGAATCTATTAAGTCGGAAGATATTAAATATGTACCGATTGAATCTGTCGATCAGTTATTACAAGGGCGTGTACCCGGATTAAACTCCTTTAACTCTTCAGGTATGCCCGGTACAAGCGGTAGAATTTCCACAAGAGGAGTAAAAAGTACTGTTACTTCTACTACACCCGTAATTTATGTTGACGGTGTGAGAGTTGATAATAATGATGC
>CALGLM010000473.1 GCA_937930275.1 uncultured Ignavibacteria bacterium | reverse complement strand
GATTAACGGACTTAACCGCAAAATAATATTTTGTAGCTTGGGGTTTTGTTATTGGAAAAGTATATGTATTATCGTCACTGCTAATTATATCCACTAAACTGTTTGAAGAAAATTCAGGAGTGCTTCCGTTAAATTTATAAATAGAGTAATATTTAACTTGTTCTAATTCGTCTTTAGGTTTTTCCCATGTAAATTGAATAGCATTTTCGTTGTTGCCGGAAATTTTATACGTTAAATTAATAGGGGATTCCGGAGGTAATATTTCAAGCCAAGGCATTACGGAAGGATAAGAATGCTCGTTAAATAATTGACTATTGTAATTTTTTATATGTTCATATCTAAAAAAAGCAACTCCCCCTGCTCCTATCTTTCTTCCGTAGGCAATCATTTTGTCCATTTCGGGATAAACGGATTTTTGGTAAGCACCTATTCCTAAAATAATTAATCTACCATAGCTGTTATTTTGCCAATCATCGGCAAGTATATCAAAACGAGGATTATTTTTGAAATCCCAATATATTTGCGGAACAAGGTAATCAATAGTGCCTTCTTTAAGCCATTCTCTACTATCTTGATAAACATCATTTACTCCTTCCCAACCATAAGCACCCGGTTTATTTTTATAAATTCCTATTGGTGCTGCACCAATTTTAATAAGCGGTTTTATTCTTTTTACGGAAAGATACACATCCCGTACCAACAAATTTATATTTTGCCTTCTCCAATCGTCTAAAGATAAACCGTTTCCGTATTTTTCAAATGTATCTTTATCATCTACGCCTTTACCCGGATAGCGCAAAAAATCATACTGTATTCCGTCAATATCATATTTACTTGCTAATTCGGTAACTAAATCCACCAAATATTTTCTTGCATCGGGAATTCCGGGGTCAATCCAGTACGATTTTTTTTTATCTTCAACCCAAGTCAAAATCCAATCTTTGTGAGTATTGTAAATATGCTGTGGGTGAGCTAATACTTTATCTTCGTTACTATTAAAAGTGTTTAACATATTTACCCAGGCATGTATTTCAAATCCGCGTGCACGAGCCTCTTTTATGGCAAAATCTAACGGGTCATATGTTGTCTCACCTCCGGTTTGTCCGGAAATATAGTAAGACATCGGTTCAATATCCGATTTATAAAGTACTGTACCGTTAAATCTGACTTGGAAGTATATGGTATTAAAATTTTTAGATTTTAAATCATCAAATATTTTAATTAAATCTTGTTTCTGCTGTTCTTGATTATATGTTGCGGGGGGCCAATCTAATCTATAGTTGGTTGAAAGCCATACTGCTCGAGTTTCTCTAAGTACCTGAGCATAAGTAAATGCTTGGTTAAAACAAATTAATGCTAAAAGTATTAAAATTTTATTTATTTTCAAAAAAGTTTATTCCTTCTTGTAAAGCATCCAATACTTCGTTTTTATCTGCTTCTACATCAACCAGTATGTCGCCGAAATTTTTTAATAACACAAACTTTATTATGTTTGCCTGACTTTTTTTATCTTTCTTCATGCTTTCGTAAGCAGATTTTAAATCAAACGGTTTTACTTTTACAAACGGTGAAAGTACGTCAAAAATTTCCAACGACTTAAATAAAGTTTGAGAACTGATTAAATTAAGTTGAAAAGAAAGATATAGGGAACACACCGTGCCGACAATAACTGCCTGTCCGTGAGGCATTTTAAAGTTGGTTTCTTTTTCTATTGCGTGTCCGAAAGTATGTCCCAAGTTAAGTATTTTTCTAATTCCCAATACTTCTTTTTCGTCGCTTGCAACAACACCAGCTTTAAATTTAACGCATTCCGTAATAATACTTGTAATTGAAGAGTTATCTAACGAAACAAGTTTTTCGAATTTGTTTTTAAATTCTTCCGACTGTGCTTCGCTAATTAAAAAGCAAGTTTTTATTATTTCGCCAAGTCCGTTAATAATCTCCGACTGATTAAGTGATTCTAAAAACATTGTATCCATTAAAACAAAAGAAGGCTGGTATATTGAACCTATAATGTTTTTGTATTCTAAAAAGTTATAACCTGTTTTTCCTCCTACCGAGCTATCAACACACGAAAGTAAAGTAGTAGGTACTTGAATATATTTAACTCCGCGCATAAATGTTGCCGATACAAAACCAAATAAATCCCCAACAATTCCTCCGCCTATTGCAACAAATGTACTATTTCTATTATATCCTTTATCAAGAATAGTTTTATATATTTTTTGAATTGTTTCTAAATTCTTATTGTTTTCGTTGCTGTTAAACAATAAATAATCGAATTTAGTTAAGCCTTTAAATGCATTTAATATTTTGTTTTTGTGGGCTTTAAATACATTTTTATCTATTAATGCAAAAACGTTTTTATTTAAGTTTAATTCGTCTGCTAATGTTAAAATATCGGAAAAATTATTATATCCTATATGAACAAAATACGGATCTGATTTTAAATTTACGTGAACTTTATTACTCATTAAGCAACCTTTCTAATTTTTCAGCTAATAAATCAACCGTAATTCCGACTTTAAAGTTATCGGACTGAATTGTAATGTCCGCTTTATTATAATACGGTTCTCTTTTTTTTAATAAATTAATTATTCTTTCGTCAAATTCTTCGTCAGGTCTATCTTCTAAAACTAAATCGCGAAATAACGGTCTGTCTAATTTTTTTTTTAATCTTCGGCGTAATGTCTCAATTGAAACGGCAAGGAAAATTAATTTTCCGTTTTCTTTAATAAATTGCAAA
>CALGLM010000472.1 GCA_937930275.1 uncultured Ignavibacteria bacterium | reverse complement strand
ATTAGTGTGATTTATGTGAAATGAAAAGAGTTTTGTTTAATCCTGTAAATCCTTCCTTTTATCCTGAAAATCCTGGTTCAGAAATCAATGTTGAATGTTAAATAAGTTTCGAGTTCCAAGTTCCGAGTCTTTTCAACCATTAGAATATAAGAGGTATATTGGCATCCGGAAACTTGCATGCAGCTGAAGCTTTAATTTTAATATTTCCCCTCTATTTGAATTCGAGAGGGGATTAGGGAGAGTGAGTTCGCAATTTTTTAAAATTTGAGCTTTTTAATACTGCCCAATCAGAAATAATCAAATAAAACTAAAATCTTTAATAACTAAAAAATATTTAATATAATAAACTTAAATATATGTAAATATTTATTTTCTTAATTACGATTTTCTACTTAATGCAATTCTTCCTTTTTTAGCATCTATAGAAATAATAGTTACGTCAATAATATCTCCTACATTAAGAGCCTCAAGAGGATTTTTAACAAATTTATCTGCAATTTGCGAAATATGAAGTAACCCGTCATTTTTTACGCCTATATCAACAAAAGCGCCAAAATCAACAATATTTCTAACAGTTCCTTTTAGCTTCATCCCGGGTTCAAGGTCTTCAATTTTTAAAATGTCACTTCGTAAGATAGGTTTAGGCATTTCTTCGCGAGGGTCACGTCCCGGTTTTTTTAAGTTGTCTAAAATATCGGCTAAAGTCGGTTCACCTATATTTATTTCTTTAGCAATTTTAGAAAGACCCTTTTTGTTAATAATAAGCTCGACATAAGAACCTTTTGAGGAAATTTCGGCAGTAGTTACATTGCATAATTCTAAAAGTTTTTGAGTTGCTTCGTATGATTCCGGGTGAATAAAAGTATTATCCAAAGGATTATTTCCCCCCGAAATTTTTAAAAATCCGGCACATTGTTCAAAAGCTTTTTCACCTAATCCGGTAACATTCATTAATTCAGAACGATTATTAAATTTGCCGTTTAATTCGCGATAACGAACAACACTATTAGCAATACGTTTATTTAAACCACTCACATAAGTTAATAAAGCAGCGCTTGCAGTATTTAAATCAACTCCAACATAGTTTACACAGCTAACAACAACATCATCAAGTTTTTTTGCAAGTAATTTTTGATCAACATCATGTTGATATAAACCGACTCCTATTGATTTTGGGTCAATTTTAACAAGTTCTGCTAACGGGTCTAACACTCTTCTGGCAATACTTATGTTGCCGCGTTGGCTTGCTTCAAGGTCGGGAAATTCCTGGCGTGCTAATTCACTTGCAGAATAAACGGATGCACCTGCTTCGCTAACAATCATGTAATGGATGCTGAGGTTGTTAGATTTTATCATTTCGGCTACAAGTGATTCTGTTTCACGGCTTGCCGTTCCGTTACCTATTGCAATTAACTCAACATTATATTTTTTTATTAAAGCAAGCATAACTTTTTTAGCTTCTTCGGGTCTATTTTGCGGGGGATGAGGGTATATTGTCATTCCTTCCAAATATTTACCGGTTGTATCAATTACTGCT
>CALGLM010000471.1 GCA_937930275.1 uncultured Ignavibacteria bacterium | reverse complement strand
TTAATTTTGAATGTCCCTATTCCTTAACCGGAATGGGGATTTTTTTTAATGTTAAATGCTAAATAATTTTTCTATTAGGAGAATATACATTATTTAAATAACTGATAACTATAATATGATTTTTTTAGACTCGGAATTCAAATTACATCATAAAAAAAGTTACCGAAATAATTTTGTAAAAAAGCACATCAATTTAATTTATAATTAATTTTAGAAATACGGATTATGTAAATTAATTAAAATCAGCAATAACTATCTTATTGCTAAAAAAACAACAACTTCCAAAGTGTATTTTTTTGCACTTTTACTTGATTTCGGTTAAAAAGTTTATTATATTAGAGTTAAAGTGTAAAATAATGCACTATTATAGAGAACAAAATGAAAGAGATTGCACAAACAATTAAAGAACGCCGTCAATTTCTTAATATAACACAATCGGACTTAGCCGATATTGCCGGAATTTCTGTTAGAAGTTTAAAGGCAATTGAACTTGGTAAGGCAAATCCTACTTTAAGTATATTGGAAAAAATATTAGACACATTAGGTTTGACAATTAAAATTATGGTCAAATAATTATGTTAACAAAAGCGCGTGTTTATTATAATAGAATATTAGCGGGATATTTAAAATAATAGCGAAACTGTCCAAAACTTGTGTAAATAAAAAACAGAAATCATATCTAATTGCTCCTTCAATTAAATTTATTTTAATCTTTCAGCTACAAATAAACACTTTTCTTCATCTTTATAGTTGCTGTGTTCCGTTAAAAATGAACATTCTAAAATATTATAACAATAATTCCTATAGGAAAGCGAATTACAAAACAAAAAAATTGTATTAAACGGCAAAAAAAAAGCCCACCCTAATGGGGTAGGCTTTCGTAAATAATATATTTTAACTTCTATTTTGCGTAGCTAATTTTTCTAACTTCTCTAATAACCGTAACTTTAATTTGTCCCGGATATTCCATTTCTTCTTGAATTTTTTGAGCTATATCGTAAGCTAATTGATCGGCAATTGCATCATCAATTTTATCCGGTTCAACAACAACTCTAATTTCTCTGCCGGCTTGAATTGCATAAGTTTTTGCAACACCTTCAAATGATTTTGCTAATGTTTCAAGGTTTTCTAAGCGTTTTACATAGCTTTCAAGAGGTTCACGTCTTGCTCCCGGTCTTGCACCGCTAATAGCATCGGCGGCTTGAACCAAAGCTGCAATAGGATGTTCCATTTCAATATCTTCGTGGTGCGAACCGACTGCATTAACCACTATAGGATGTTCTTTATATTTTTTTGTTAATTCATAACCTAATAAAGCATGAGGTCCTTCTACAGCTTTATCTAAAGTTTTACCTATATCATGTAATAATCCGGCTTTTTTTGCAATTACAGGGTCTAAACCGACTTCGCTTGCCAAAACACCGGTTAAGTAAGCAACTTCAATACTATGCTGCAATAAGTTTTGACCGTAGCTGCTTCTGTATTTCATTTTACCTACATACTTAACCAATTCGGGATGCATTCCGTGCAAACCAAGTTGTATTAAGGTGTTTTCCCCTTCTCTTTGAATTTCTTCTTCTAATTCGCTTTGAACTTTTTGAACTACTTCTTCAATACGTGCTGGGTGAATTCTACCGTCAGAAATAAGTCTTTCTAATGAAATTCTTGCAATTTCTCTTCTAAATTGGTCAAATGCAGAAAGGATAACTGCTTCCGGAGTATCATCAACAATAACGTCAACACCGGTAGCGGCTTCAAAAGCACGAATATTACGCCCTTCTCTACCAATAATTCTACCTTTCATTTCATCATTTTGAATCTGAACAACCGAAACCGTAGATTCAACCGAATGATCAACAGCAGTGCGTTGTATTGCTTGAACAACTATTTTTTGAGCTTCTTTTTTAGCTTCAAGTTTATAGTTATCCCTAATATCCTTAAGTTGTTGTGCTGCTTCAGCTTTTGCTTTATTAAGCATGCTGTCAATCAACATTTTTTTAGCATCTTCTGCAGTTAAAGATGCAATTTTTTCTAACTTTTCAGTCTGTTCTTTAACTTTTTGGTCAAGAACTTGGTGTTTTTGTTCCAGTTCTTCACGCTTTTTTACTAATTCTGATTCAAATTTCTGATTTTCTTTTTCTTTTTGTGTAGCTTGCTCAAACTTTTTATCTGCCGTTTCTTCTTTCTTTTCGACCTGTCTTTCTAAGTTTGCAAGCTTTTGTTTTCTTTGGTTAACGTCATTGTCAAATTCTTGTTTTTTCTTTAACCATTCGTCTTTAACTTCCAGAAGTTTTTCTTTTTTAATATTTTTTGCTTCTTTTTCGGCATCTTCAATAATCTGTTTTGCTCTAATTTCCGAAGATTTTACATTGTTTGGACCAATCTTAGAACCCAATGTCCATCCAATAGCCAAAAAAGCAACGGCAACTACTAAAATTATTACAATAATCATTACATCCATTTTATTCCTCCATAAAACATATTTATTGCCGCACCGACCAAAAATACAAACTAAAAGAACCCAATCCACACAGTGTGGGAATTTGCCCGATGCTTTTTACTTCCAAGTTGCAATAAAGCAAACCCAAAAGGGAGCTGGCCTGTAAACGCACCGCGAGTCAAAAACCCTATGGTTTTTATATTAACAGTTCCTTATTAAGTACTTTGGCGGCACGGCTAAATCTTTTTTTACGAGGTTTCGGGAAGATTATTTGACTCGGTAAGAAGGAGCTTAATTTTCTTAATTCTATCGATCGCCTGTACCTTAAATTCTCTGTACTCATTTTTTTCAATGAACAAGTCATATGCAATATTAAGAGCAGATATTACAGCTATAGTTTCTCTTGGCTGATCTGATAAATCTTTTTGTGTATCTTCAAATATATTATTTACATATTTAGTTAATTCAAGCGCTATTTCTTCATTTTCAACTAAAAGAGCGTATTCTTTTCCAAATATATTAACTTTAAGCTTCTTCTTATTCGTCATTTTTTCCTGAACCGCGTACATTCAATTTGTTTAAGAACTTAAGTGGTTATCCACTTTTTGTATCAAATCGTCAATTCGTTTTCTTAACTTAGTCTTTTCCTCAAGACCGCTAAACAAGTCTTCCATATACTGACCGCTTACATAGTCCCCGGTTCTAAGTTTTTCTTCAAGTTCTTCAACTCTATTCTTTAACAACATATTCTCTTTTTCAAGTTCCGTAATACGCAGCTTATTTTCATCTTTATAATTCTTTAGCTCTTCGTATTTTCTCTTAAAAAAGTATATTTGTTTTTCTAAAGCTGTTAGCTCGTCAAAAAAAGACTCGTATTTGGTCATTTCAGACAACTTATTTTCCCCTTAATTCAGCGTTTAATTCTTTTTTTACAAATTCTATAGTTTTCCAAAAATCTTTTTCAACTTCATCTTCCGTTAGCGTTCTTTCTTCGTTATAATACTCTAATTGAAATGCCAAACTTCTCTTATTTTCTCCTAAAGCATCACTTTCAAATATATCAAACAACTTAACGTCTTTCAAAAGTTTCGAACTACCTTTAAAAATTGTTTCTATAACCGCAATATATTCAATATTTTTGTTTAGTACAAATGCAAAATCTCGCAATACAGACGGAAACTTATTCAATTCTTTGAAATTTCTTCCTTTTTTATTAATATTTTTGATTAAATCAAGATTAATTTCAAAATTGTAAACTTCTTGGTCAATTTCAAACCGGTTAAGAATTTCCTTCTTAATCTTTCCGCCAATTCCTAAAACCGTACCGTTTACCTCAATTTTAAATCCATATTCCCAATTTAATTCGTTAGTAAAATAATACAAATCATTTTTGAAAATATCAAGAGAAATTTTAGAAAAAATTTGTTTTACATACCCTTTTAGGTCATAAATATCATAATTTTTGTCTTTTGAGTACCAAACCGAGTCAAAACTTTTTCCTGTAAGCAATAAATTGATTTTATCATATTCCGTAAAGTCATCAAAACTTTTTAATTCGCCGTCATGTAACCTTTCAAAAACGTGCCCTATTTCAAAAAGTTTTAAATTCTTCTGCCTAACTTTTAAATTGTTTGCTACAGTGTACAATCCTCCTGGTAAAAGTGTCGGTCTTAAATGGGACATTTCCGCACTTAAAGGATTGAACATTTTTATCGGTTTCCCAAATTTATTTGAGACTGACTCGTTTAACAAGCTATTTGTTACTATTTCGTAAAAACCGGCACCGCACATTAAAGTACGCAAATTATCGTTAAATGCGGATTGGTCAATCTTTTCGTCTAAAATAACGCTTATTTTTTCAATTGTAGGAATATTATCGTATCCAAAAATTCTTCCCACTTCTTCAATTAAATCTATTTCTCTTTCAACATCGGGTCTATATGTCGGTATTTCTACCGTAATTTTATCTTCTGTTTTTTCGGTTATAATAAATCCAAGTTTGGTTAAAATTGAATCAGCTTTTTCCTTTTCAATTTCAAAACCAAGAATTTTATTTAATCTATTATAGCGTAAAAATGTTGTTTTGGGTTCAATTTTAACCGGATATACATCAATCACACCGTCTAAAATGGTTCCGCCCGCAACCTGTTTTATTAAATATGCCGCTCTTTCTGCTGCATATTTTGTAATATTAGGGTCACATCCTCTTTCAAATCTGTATGAAGAATCGCTTGACAAGCCCAATTTTTTACTTGTTTTACGAATTGAAGAAGGATTAAAATAAGCACTTTCTATTAATACATCAGTAGTATTTTCCGTTACTTCGCTATTTTCTCCCCCCATTACTCCGGCAACAGCTACAGGCTTTACTTTATCACAAATTAATAAATCATTAGGTAATAAATTTCTTTCTTTACTATCTAATGTTACTATTTTATTTGTTTCACCAGCTCGTCTTACAATAATAGTCCTATCTTCAAGCATCTTTAAATCAAACGCATGCAAAGGTTGACCAATTTCGTATAAAATGTAGTTAGTAACATCAACAACATTGTTAATAGGGCGTAACCCTACAGCTTTTAATCTATTCTTTAACCAATCAGGTGATTCTTTAATGGTAATACCTTCAACCACTTTAGCAACGTATCTTGGACATAAGTCTGAGTCTTCAACAAAAACTTTAGCTACATCGCCTGTTTTTTTATCGCATACGGTTGTTTCAAATTCCGGACGCTTAAATTCTAAATTATACAATGCCGCTAAATCTCTTGCAACGCCAAAATGGCTTAATGCATCACTTCTATTAGGAGTAATCGAAATTTCAATTTCAACGTCACCAATACTTAAAGCTTCGGCAATGGGCATTCCTAAAACCGCATCATCGTTTAACACCATTATACCGCTATGGTCTTCGCTTAAGCCCAATTCGTCTTCAGCACAAATCATCCCAAATGATTCTTGACCGCGAATTTTAGCTTTTTTAATCTCAAAATTTCCGTTAGGTATTATAGCACCTAATTTGGCAAAGGCAACTTTTTGCCCGGCTTTAACATTAGGAGCTCCACAAACTACTGTAAAATCATCAGTTCCGTCTGTAACAACACAAACGCTAAGTTTATCGGCATTAGGATGCTTTACACAATCTTTTACATAACCGACAACAATTTTATCGTATTTTGCAAAATTATCAACCATTTCTTCTACTTCCAAACCGCACTTGGATAATTTTTCGGCTATTTCGGAAGCGGGTATATTTTTAATATCAATGTAATCATTTAACCAATTTAGCGAAACTTTCAAAGTTCATTCTCCTAATTAAAATTGCTTTAAAAAGCGAAGATCGTTATCAAACAAAGTCCTAATATCAGAAATACCGTATTTACGCAAAGTCATTCTTTCAACTCCCATTCCAAATGCATATCCGGTATATTCTTCGGGATCAATTCCTACATTACGTAAAACATTAGGGTCAACCATACCGCAACCCAATATTTCCAACCAGCGTCCTTCTTTCCCTTTCGGTTGCCACCAAATATCCATTTCGGCACTCGGTTCTGTAAACGGGAAAAAGCTCGGACGAAATCTATATACTAAATCCTGTCCGTATAATTGTTTTGCAAAATAAACCAAAGTACCTTTAAGTTCCGTAAAGGTAACGTCTTTATCTACATACAAACCTTCAACTTGATGAAATAAGCAGTAGCTTTTAGCACTGACCGCTTCATTTCTATAAACTTTTCCGGGCATAATAGCTCGTAAAGGAGGTTTTTTATTTTGCATTAATCTTATCTGAACAGGTGATGTGTGTGTTCGTAATAAAAAGTTTTCATTTATAAAAAAAGTATCTTGCATATCTCTTGCCGGGTGATCAGCCGGAAAGTTTAATGCTTCAAAATTATTGTAATCAGATTCAAGTTCGGGTCCTTCATAAACCGAAAAACCAAGACTTTTGAATATAGATTTAATTTCGTTAAGGGTTTGTATTAAAATATGAGGACTTCCGTATTCCTTCTCGTACTCGGGCAACGATAAATCCACCTTTTGACCGTGTGATACGGCATTAGCTTCAAGCTTAGCTTTAAGCTCTTCAAAACTTGTATTACAGCTATTTTTTAAGGTATTAAGTATTTTTCCGACTTCTCTTTTTACTTCGGGCGTAACATCCTTAAATTCTTCAAATAGCTGAGAAATTATCCCTTTTCTACTTAAAAATTTAATTCTAAAATCTTCTAATTGTTTTAAATCGGCAACAAGGGTTATTTCGTTATTAAAATCTTTTTCAGCCTGTAAAATTTTTTCTCGCATCGTAATCTCAGCAGATATTTAAAATAAATATACCCCTAAACGGAATAATAAAGAAATTATTAAAACGCTTAGGGGTAAAAAAATTAGTTCATTACAAATTTTACTATATCTGTAAAAGCTTTTGGATTTTCAGCAGCTAAATTGGCAAGAACTTTACGGTTAATTTCTAAACCTTTTTTGTACATAGCATCAATTAATCTGCTATAGGTTGTACCGTTTTCTCTTGCAGCAGCATTAATTCTAACAATCCAAAGCTGTCTGTAAATACGTTTTTTTGTTTTTCTATCTCTGTAAGCATGTTGTAATGCTTTATCTACATGGTGCTTGGCAACGGTAATCACGTTGCTACGGGCGCCCCAATAGCCCTTCGCCATATTAAGTAGCTTTTTTCTTCTTTGTTTAGAAGCCACTTTGTTTTTTGATCTAGGCATTTTGTTTTTCCTTAAAAGGTTATTGAATCATTATTTTTACTCTGCGAGCATCTGCATCGCTAACTAAAGTTGACTGACGTAAGTTTCTTTTTCTTTTCGTCGTCTTTTTAGTAAGTATGTGAGCACAATAAGCTTTGTGCCTTTTTACTTTACCGGAACCGGTTAACTTAAAAGTTTTAGCAGCTCCTCTGTTGCTTTTCATTTTTGGCATTTACTGTACCTCTATTTTTTCTTTTTTGTTTTTTGCGGAGCTAAAATCATGTGCATTGTTCTGCCTTCAAATTTTATTTCTTGCTCCACTTTTCCGTAATCTTGAACTTCTATTATAAACTCTTTTAATAATTCTTCACCGTGTTGGGTATATGCAAGTTCTCTACCTTTAAACACAACCGATACTTTTACTTTATCGCCGTCTTCCAAAAATCCTATTGCATGGCGTGCCTTAAATTTAAAGTCATGGGTATCGGTATTAGGATGTAGCCTTATCTCTTTTAATACCGTAACGTGCTGCTTTTTCTTTTGTATCTTTTCTTTTTTTTGCAGCTCGTATGTAAATTTACCAAAATCTATTATTTTGCAAACCGGTGGTTGAGCTTGCGGAGCTATTTCAACTAAATCAAGCTGTCTTTGTTCGGCTTTTTCTAAAGCTTCGCGTATTGTTACTACCCCAACTTGCGTTCCGTCAAAATCTATTAAGCGTACTTGCGGGGTTTTAATATCGTTATTTACTCGGTATTGTTGGCTAATGTACTACCTCACTAATTGTTGTTTAATTTGTTTTCTATTTTATTCTTTAATTCCGATATAAGTTCGCTCAATTTTACGCTTCCTTTATCGCCTTCTTTATGTTTGCGTACTGAAACTACGCCTTGTGTTTGTTCTTTTTCGCCTAAAATTAACATGTAGGGAACTTTATTAGTTTCCCAATCACGTATTTTATAACCTATTTTTTCATTTCGTTTATCTAATGTTACTCTTATTCCTGCTTTTTTAAGTTCTTTTTCAACTTCTTGGGCATAGTCAAAAAAGTTTTGAGAAATAGGAACTACCGCAACTTGTACAGGCGCTAACCATAGCGGGAACGAACCGCCGTGATGTTCTAATAATACACCAAAAAATCTTTCTAACGAGCCTAATAATGCACGATGAACCATAAACGGACGATGTTCTTTTCCGTCTTCGCCTATATAGCTCATATTAAATCTTTCCGGCAAATTAAAATCAAATTGAATTGTGCTCATCTGCCATTCACGATTTATTGCATCTTTAATCTTTATATCTATTTTGGGACCGTAAAATGCACCGCCACCTTCATCTAATTCATAATCTAAATTTTCGCGTTTAAGAGCATTTATTAACGAATCAGTAGCTTTATCCCATAGTGCATCTTCACCTACAGCTTTTTCAGGGCGAGTTGCAACATAAAACTTTAAGTTTTCAAAGCCAAATGATTTCCACATATAAAGCGAAAAACGAATTACTTCGATTATTTCGTCTTCAATTTGTTCTTGAGTACAGAAAATATGAGCATCATCTTGCGTAAACCCGCGTACACGTAATAAACCGTGTAAAACACCGCTCTTTTCGTAGCGATATACTGTGCCTAATTCTGCCCAGCGTAAAGGTAAATCACGATATGAGCGCAATTCCGTTTGGTACATTAAAATATGGAACGGGCAGTTCATCGGTTTAATGTAATAATCTTGTTCATCAATAGTAAGCGGAGCGTACATATTATCTTTGTAGTTTACAAGGTGTCCGCTTGTTTCCCATAGCCAGCTTTTGCCGACATGTGGCGAATAAACTATATCATAACCGTTTTCAAAATGCGCTTCTTTCCAAAATTTTTCAATTTCGTGACGAATACGAGCACCTTTCGGATGCCAATAAACCAATCCTGCTCCGGCTTCGTCATGTATGCTAAATAAATCTAATTGTTTACCTAATTTGCGATGGTCACGTTTTTTAGCTTCTTCTAAAAATGTTAAATAATCATCCAACATTTTTTTCTTCGGAAACGAAATTCCGTATATACGCTGCATACGTTTATTTTTTTCGTCACCACGCCAATAACTTCCGGAAACGCTTAATAACTTAAAAAATTTAATTTTACCCGCACCCGGTAAATGAGGACCACGACATAAATCGGTAAAATCACCTTCTTCATAAATACTAATAGCGGTAGTTTCTTCATCCAAACCGTCAATTAATTCAAGTTTATATTCATCGCCTTTTGCTTCAAAAAACTTGCGCGCTGCTTCTTTTGAAAGTTCTTTACGACAAAAAGGTTTATCTTCTTTTGAAAGTTCAACCATTTTGTTTTCAATTTTAACAAGGTCTTCTTCAGTTAAACGAGTATTTATATCTATATCATAATAAAAACCGGTTTCTATTGCAGGACCAACGCCAAATTTAGCTTCGGGATATAATTTAGTTATGGCATGTGCCATTAAATGTGAACTGGAATGCCAATAAGTTTCTTTACCTTCGGGGCTATCGAAAGTAAGAATCTGTAAATCGCAGTCAGAATTTATGGGTGAATTTAAATCTACAACTTTGCCGTTAACTTTAGCAACAAGTGCTTCATCGGCTAAACGAGAAGATATTGACTTAGCAATATCATGTGCAGTAATCCCACCATCAAATTCTTTTACGGTATTGTCGGGAAATTTTACTTTAATCTTTTCCATAATAACCTATATATAAAAAAAAACGGAGCTAACTCCGATGATGTGGGTTCTAGAGGATTCGAACCTCTGGCCTTCTGTACGTCAAACAGACGCTCTAACCAGCTGAGCTAAGAACCCGAGGTTCAATAAGCTCTTTATTTTAAGTGTACCGAGGGCCGGACTCGAACCGGCACGGGTGTGACCACCCACAGGATTTTAAGTCCTGTGCGTCTACCTATTCCGCCACCCCGGCGTTTTATTTTGAGTTTCAAATATAGTTAAATATTTTTTTTTACGCAACTATTTTTTTACTCAGTTCAAATATTTTTAAGAACAAAAATTTAGACTGTTAAAATAACATTAAAATTATTTTTATGCAAGAAAAATAATACTTTTTTAAATTATTTTTTACTTTTTTTTATTCAAATTTAGTCGTTATTTAATATTTTGTATCTAAAACTTCTTTTTTAACAAAAATCTCCCTAAATAGTCTATTTTCTTTTATTCCGAACTCTTTTAATGTACCGAATATCATATCTATAAATTGATTGGGACCACATACAAAAATTTCGGATGAATTGATTAATTCTTTGTTTTTTACATAGTAATACGACACAAAAGCGGGATTGATTCTAATTGATTCATGCTTTTGAATATCAACAGGTTTACTAAAGATAAGCTCATAACTAAAGTTACTATATTTTTTGCTTAATTCTTCAATCTCATCCTTAAAAATAACTAAATCTTCATTTCTGTTTTGATAAAGCAACTTAACTTCAACATCTTGTCGTCTTTTAGTTATTCCCCTTATCATAGAAATTATCGGAGTTATTCCGCTACCGGCAGCAATAAATAAATATTTTTTTATATTTTCTTTTTCAGTGATATAAAAATTGCCCGTAATTGGTTCGGCTTCAAGTATATCCCCTATTTTTAAATTATTACAAAACGAAGTGTATTCGGGTGAATTGCTATTATTTTTAACCGTAATTCGTAATAAAGGAAGTATTTCCGCAGGTGAAGAGATTGAATAGCTCCTTTTTATTAATTCATTATTTTGTATTATATTTAAAGTTATATATTGCCCGTCATTAAAATCTTTTATTTTATTGTTAACGTCTTTCAAAATAAACGATTTAGTATTAATTGTCTCTTCAATTATATCTAAAATAGATAATTCTATCTTCATTGTTTCCTTTCTTTTTATAGATGAACAAGGCTAAATAAAATTTAGTTCTTATCTTTACTCATTTTCTAATAAATAGTTGGTTTCTTCTCCTATTGGTAACGACTTAACATTGTCTAATTTACGTTCTATCTTTCTGCTTTGTTTTTGAGCTTCTCCTATTTCTTTACTTGCCAAATCCAGTTTTTGTTGTGTTTTTTCTAACAAGTCTCCAAATTTATTAAAATCAGTTTTAATAGCTCCCAGCAATCTCCAAACTTCACTGCTTCGTTTTTGAATTGCAAAAGTTTTAAATCCCATTTGTAAACTGTTTAGTATTGCCAATAATGTAGTTGGACCCGCTATTACAACGCGCTGTTCTCTTTGTACAAAATCATACAAACCGGGAATACTTAATACCTCGGCATACAAACTTTCCAAAGGTAAAAATAGTACAGCAAAATCTGTTGTAACGGGCGGATTGATATATTTAGTCGATATTCTGCTTGATTCGGTTTTTATTCTATTTTCCAACGCTTTTTTATACTCTTCAATCTTCTGTAATTCGGAATTTTCTTGTGCCGAAACAAGGTTTTGATAATCTTCGAGCGGAAATTTTGAATCAATAGGTAAATAGACTATCTCTTCTTTTTGCTCGTTTTTTCCGGGCAATTTTATAGCAAATTCAACGTTTTCTCTGCTGCCTGCTTTTACAACCACATTCATATCGTACTGATCAGGGGTTAAAATTTGCTCTATTAATACTTTAACTTGCATTTCACCCCATACACCTCTATTTTTCACGATACTTAATACTTTTTTCAAATCACCTACACCGGTGCCCAATGTTTGCATTTCACCAAGTCCCTTATGAACTTC